>CAZBCT010000058.1:0-19043 GCA_964490485.1 uncultured Candidatus Brocadia sp.
ATTCAGTGGTTAGGATTCCACTTTAATAAAATCAAATATACCCTATTGGAGGACGACTTTAAAGCTTCGGTTGCGGCAGAGCCGCCCTAGGCATTACAAACGCCCCGATCGCAAAACCCCTATGGCGAGTCCCAATCCAAGAAAACCTGCAAAGACAAATCCCAGGATGCCCAGGATCGGAAAGCCGTATACCAGAGGACCTCTGTTGGTCATAATGATAAGGGAAGATCCGATAATTAGGGCGGAGATGACAAGGCTGAATGAAATCCGATTACTGGATTTGTCCATTTCAGAAATAAATTTTGAGAGACCCTGATGCTCAAATTCGATTTTGAGCTTTCCTCTTTTTATTTTTTTCACAATTTCATAGGTATCTCTTGGAATGAGTCTAAGGATATCAAGGAGTTCCGACGAATATGACGTTACCTCCTTGATGATGCGCTTCAGATCGTATCGTTCACGCACCAGCCTTTCTACAAAGGGTCTCGTGTGCGCTATGGTGTTAAATTCCGGGTCTAACTGTCTGGCAACGCCGTCAATGGTAGCGAGTGTCTTGATTAAGATGTGGAATTGCGGGGGTATCTTTAATTTGTGCCGGGTCATTACATCAATAGTTTGCGGCAGTATGACAGACAGTTCAATCTGCTTCAACGGGATATCATAGTATCTTTCCAGAAAATCATCGATATCATTCTTGAAATCCTGCAAGGTTTCTTCCTCAATAAAGGTGCCCAGTCTTTCCAATGCCTTCAGGATACCATTGATATTTTTCATGGATACGGCAATCAGGAGACTTATAATAATATCTTTCGTGTCTTCGTCTAGCCTGCCCACCATGCCAAAATCTATGAAAGCAGCTACGTTATCGGGCAGGATGAAGATATTTCCCGGGTGAGGGTCTGCATGAAAGAATCCGTCAATGAATATTTGCTGCAGGACGGCGTTAGCGCCATTTGCAGCTACGGCTTTCCTTTCTTCGGCGGTGTGTGGCTGGTTTAAGTAATCATTCAGCCGAATGCCCTTGATCTCTTCTGTGGTAATGACCCGTGATTTGGTATAGTCCCAAAAGATACCGGGAATACGAACCGTTGTGCAATCCTTAAAGTTCTTGCGGAATCTATCAATATTATGTGCCTCGCAGGTAAAATCAATCTCCTTTGTTATTACCTTGGAAAATTCATCAATGATGCCGACAGGGTTAAAAAATTTGATATCCTGCATATATCGGCTGGCCAGTTGGGCGAGGGTGTAAAGGATATCGACATCTGTTTCAACCATTCTGCGGATACCAGGACGTTGCACCTTTACGACGACACTCTCACCTGTCTGGAGTTGCGCCCGATGCACCTGCCCGAGTGAGGCCGCTGCCAGGGGGTCAGGATCAAACGAGGCAAATAATTCTTCAGGGTATTTCCCAAAGGACTCCTTTATCTGCTTTCTGACGTCTTCGTAACCAAATGGGGGAACACGGTCCTGGAGCCTGCTCAGTTCATTGCAGAGGTCTAAAGGGATTAAGTCTGGGCGGACGCTGAGTATTTGGCCAAATTTTATAAAGGTAGGACCAAGTTCTTCCAATACCTTTCTGAGCCGGACGGCGCGAGACTCCAGGGGTTCGGTAAAACGGCGTAATATCCGCGTTTTGATGATGCCCCTTCCGATAAGATGATCTTCTAAATGAAGCTGCTGGATGGCGAATCCAAACCCGTGTTTGGTCAATATCCTGAGAATTTGATTGAAACGGCGTATATCCCGAATCTTTTGTCCTATTTTTCTGAGTTGCATGTATTACTCGTTTCCAAAGCCTGGCAAGTGAAACATACCCCAAATCCCAAATAAATTACATATTACAATACTAAATGATCAAAACCTCTTTATTCTGGATTTGGAATTTGGTTAATTGGGATTTATTTGTTTTTTTTGTGCTTGGTATTTGGTACTTTGTTACTACGTTTGGTCTTCTCTTGCTTCCAGCCTTTTGATAATCTCATCGAGTTTTTTTTGCATCTGCTGAAGTTCCTTCCGTGTTGGTATATCCAGCTTATGGAGTGCATTCTCCACGATCTTTTCGATCCTCGATTCAAGTTCCTGTTTACTTGATAAAACTTTTTTAAAAAGTTCATTCACCTGTGCCTTTGCCTCTTCTTTTTTGATTTCCCCTTTTTTTACCATTTCATCAATGACTTCCTCAATGTTTTCTTTCGTTATGAGCAATGCCCCGAAACCAAGATTGATTACCTTATTAATGAAATCTGTCACCATCTTTTTCCCCCTTACTTATTAAATGTTCTAGAATTTATGTTGTAGGTAGGTAGAATACAACCCAGAAATTTCCATTTCTACAAGAATAGATACTATCAAGAGATGCCGCCCTGGTTTACATTGTGGAATGTCTCAAATAATGAAAGCTGCTTTGGTTTTAACCTTTTATTTTTGTCTTTTGTAAGAAACGCATCCCATTCATTCTTAGTTAGATGAATTGGTATGTTTGTAGGCAAGTCTTTGATAATGTTCTTAATTTGATCGAATGTAAGATCCTCAGCTACTTCATTAAGGCTAAGACGCATTAGGACTTCTTTTGTGTAAGGGCGTTTTGAATCTAGAAATGTGATTACCGTAAGGAGCTTTTGGATATATTCGCTATTGAGAATTGCCCAGATTATTATTGCCTCAGAAATATAGTCGAACCCTAGAAAATAGCATGTATCATCTAACATCATCGGTTTACCTTTGTAAGGTAAAATTAAAGAAAAAGTGGAACGTTTGTATAGCCCTGATATTGCTACTTTGTAAGGTTTGAAAGAATAATCTCCTACGCCAAAGATAGAAAACGGTGCTTTGCCTGCATAAATACTCGATTTTCTTTGTAAAAAAACCTGTTCATTTTCAGATAAATATTTATAAAGATTTGGAAATTTATCCCGCAAATAAGAAGTGTCCTCACCAATTTTTTTTTGGGTTATAATAACATACTTTCGTGGCTTTGTTATGACTGGGAAGCGCAAGTCTGAGCTTTTGACTAAACCGTAGGTTAAATCGTCTTCAAGGTTTACTTCCACTTCGAATCCGTTGACATATTTGTTACTTACCATGTCGAGTTCCATAATTTTAGAGCAGTCGTGTTTAACCCCTTGTCTCCAAATATAGGAGCACACTCCGTCGTATTTTTTCTGTTTTTCATAAAGGGATACATCGGAAACAAATTTATTGTCTACCCAGCCAAATTCATTTTCAACGAAGTGGGGAGAATTTAGCAAAGACGCTTTGCAAATGGGTGACGAACTGCGTAATTTAAAGCTGCACTTGAATAACGAGGCTTCAACTGAAGCATCAAAAAAGTATTTTGTATCGATCTTCACCGCAACCATATCGCCAATTCTATAATTCATTTTGGGAAGATCGTATATTATATTCTTGATAACAGAGTTCTTTGCTAACATAGCCATATGCCCGTAACGTTTTGAGAACAATTTGAACATCGTCAAAACAATGTACTCGCCAATGTCAAAGTTTCCCTTTCCGGTGATAGCCTCAAAGCCATTGTAAAACTTAAAATTGCTTTTTGCAGGAAGATTAGATGAATTTAAAGTGCTCAACTCTGAATTAGTAACCCAAGGTGGGTTACCCAATACCAGAATGCTATGATTCTCAATTGATTTTTCGATTGAGCTAAAATCAAAATTAAAGATATCATCACAGTAAAGAAAGATTTTTGGTTTATTGAGATTTGGTGTGTTGATAAACAGTTCAAGTATGAGAAACTTGGTTTGCCAATAATAAGGTTCGTAAATTTCTACTCCGTAAATTCGCTGTGTTTGAGAAAAATGTCTTAAAGCGGATATGATAAAGGAACCTTTTCCAAACGTTGGTTCGATTATCACATCAGGTAATATGTCTTCGCTAGCTAGGTATGAACATATGGTGTTACTCAGTTCTGAAGGTGTTTGAAAATCTCCATATTCCCGTCTGGTCATTCTCTCACAAACCACCGAACATGGTTTCAATAAATCCAAGAAAGTTAAAAATTCATCCTTGTTTCTAAAAAAACTATCAATGCCTGATAACTGAATTAATAGTTCGTTTGCTTCCCCATAATCGGTTATCTTGCCAACTTTCTCTTTAAGGAAACTGATTGTAGCTGTGTTTATATGTTGAAAAGCTGTTTTCATGCGATAATGCTTATATTTTGCTGATTATGCGAATTATTCCATCTACATTTTCTGCGAGCTCTACGATACGTCCATATTGTAATCGCCATTGCAGTGCATTTGATATCGTTAAATATCCTTGCTTTGGTTTCGTGTGTAATATCTCGTCTGCCAGTTGATTCATGGTGATTTCATCGGCAGGAAGATTTCTGTCAGTTAAATATGCAATGATATCGTCGGCGTTTGCATTGTTTTCTAACATTTGCCGGATGGTTCGTGTTACTTGATAGTCCGCAGTTCTGTTTTTGTCAATAAATGAACAACTCACAAAATTAAGCCTTGATGTCTTTCTTGCGGGATCATCATTTTTGTCATAGACAAATACCAATAAATTATATCCGAGACCATATATTTTCTGTCTTGCATTTCTGAAAGGGCAGGAAGATTGAGGTTGTTTGATAGATGTTACCTTAATGTCAGTATTTAAATCTTCGGAAGGCATATCAATTCCATTTGCAGAAGAACCAATTATATATTCATATTTAGAAAAAAGGTAATCCTGGAATTTATGTTCTATGAATGTACCAACAGCCTTACCATCGGTTATTCCAAAGAGATCCCGGTTATCAAATTTTGATTCCTGTTCACAAAACGCCTTTGCTTCTTTAATCAATGAGTCGATGGTTAATTTTTGTTTCATTAAAGCACTTCATTTAAGGTTGGTTGTAACTTGTCCTGCGAACTTCTAAACTTATAAAATTTATTCTAAAAGGACGAGCCCGTATATATTAACTTCTTCATTGTGGTTTTTCAGCGTCTCAATTTTTAAGTTATGATTCCTTGCCGTCTGATAGACATCGATACCACATGCCTCCATCGAAGGTCTTGCTTCCGTGGTGCGAGCACAGGAACGCGCGGTATCACAATTCTCGCATAATTTGCAAGGACCCGCTCCGAGCCCAAAGGCTTTATAAAAGCCTAGGGAGAATGCCAACTTTTCAATCTCTGCCGTAATATACCGCATCTGCCAGCTCAGGTGTCCGTGGAGAAGCAACGCCCTGTTATATTCCCTGAGAATTTCTTTCATCTCCTCAAACGAAGGTGAGTGGGGAGGGCAGGTGAGTTTTTTCCCATATTCCTCACAGCCATATTTGCATTTTAATTGTACCCATCGCCCAACAATGATGGTGTCGGGATGAATGACAACTGCCTGCTCACAGCCGAGTTCTGTTGCCTTTTTGATTAATGCCTTGCATACATCAGCAGGATGCTGATGTGGCATAATAGCGGCTTGAAATTCAGGCGCGGCCGAATCTGGGGTGTACATTGGTAAATCTCCTAACCCGAACGAGTCGGAAAAGACAAAATCCGAAGCAGAAATTTGCAAGTCAACCCGCTCAGGGTTTTAAACCCTGAATGGGTTAGTCATTTTTACTAAAACTTGTCCCCTGCATGTTTTGAGCAGAGAATCTCAAAATTATCTTTGGAAGATACTAAAGAATTGTTTTCCCTTTCCATGGTACTATAAACAAGGCGGGATGTTTAATCAAATAATTTTTAGGTAACGGGTATGCAAAGACATTTTATTGACAGGGGCAATTCATGAAGTATAATCTGTCGGTGTATAGCGGCGCCTCCCGAAAAATAAACATTTTTATGGCCTTAGCGTGCCGTTCAAACGGCATGATCATCGCGGTTTATGAAGGAAGAAAAGAAACGTCCCACAATAAAACAACTCCCTACCCACGAGAGACCCCGGGAACGGCTTATCCAAAGCGGCGATGAGCATCTAACGGACGCAGAGCTCTTAGGAATCATCATTCGCGATGGCACGACCAATTACAGTGCTGTTGATTTGGCGCAGCAGCTTCTTTCCGAGTATGGGGATTTCCGGAGATTGAGCATGGCCTCTGTTGGTGAATTGTGTAAGATAAAAGGAATAGGTCCGGCGCGGGCTGCACAGATCAAGGCATCATTGGCCATTGCAAAGCGGTTTTCTACCATTTCGGTAAAGCCCCTTCAGCAATTTAAGTGCAGCAATGACATCTTTGACCACTTTCACGAACGCCTGCGTGGAAAGAAACAGGAAATCTTTGCCGTTGTTTTACTTGACAATAAAAACCGTGTTATTAAGGAACTGTCGGTCTCTGCGGGCAGCCTTACCTCGAGCATCGTTCACCCCAGGGAGGTATTCAATCCGGCAATTAAGGAGTCTGCCGCTTCGGTGGTCTTTGTCCACAATCACCCTTCAGGAGACCCGGAACCCAGCAAAGAAGATATCCAAATAACCAATCGATTATTAGAGGCAGGGAATATTGTTGGCATAAAGGTTTTAGACCATATCATTATAGGAAATAATTGTTTTGTGAGTTTTAAGGACAAAGGGATTATATCTTGATTGTATAGGAAATTTTATTTTTTATAACATTATGGTTTATGGAAAAAAGCGGTTGTCTTGATTCTTTCGTTTTCTTTTATTTATCTGTTAGATATTCCATTGATCCGCTATACACACCTTTTGCCAGCTAGCCTTTCCCCAAAAATTTTCTTACCTCTTGGGCGGCAACAAGCCCGGTGTTATGGGCTCCGGGGACTGAAGAGGGTTGCAATATCGTTTTCTTCAAAACGGTTGCCTCGCCGGCCCAAAACAGTGCGCCATCAGACGCTGCGTAAATCTGGCGAGCCTCTTCCACTGGAACAGGTGAGGAGCGCAGATATTTCAAATAAGAAAATCCTCCCAACGCGAAGGGATCATCAATCCATTGCTTACGATGAAACCCTCTGACAAGGTCCGGTTTTATTAATTTACGCTCCTTGTCGGGTTTTATGCCATTGCAATCCTTAGAGAAAACCTTGCACAGATCATGGCAAATTCTGCCCAAGGCTTCTTTATCGCTAAGGCCTCTCATCTTCATATCATCAACCCCATTGAGATAGGCAATCAGGACAGGAGGTTTCTTATCTTTCCTATCCTTAAAATACTGGTTAAAATAGGTTCGGCCAGCTTCCCTATCCTTACCCGGATAGTTAATAATGAATACATCATCAGGCCAAAATTTTTCTACAAACCTGATATGCATCTGACTCACACCTCCCATTTGAATTACGTTAAGGGCTTTTCTCTTTTCCTCACTTAAGCCAGGATCAAAAGCCACAAAGCCACTTTTAATAAGTCCTACAGAAAAGGTGCAAATGGCCGTCTTTCCATAATAGGTTTTATAAGAGGCATTTTTATCAGCGACAGCCGGGACTTCACTATAACCATGAAAATTGCTCAGGTCTTGCACGGTTACCTCAACTCCATCCTTACTATGCTTGATATTTCTTACTATCTGATTGAGGCGTACAACCTGATGGCTGTCTCTTGACTTCTCATTGAGTTTAGCCGCCATGCGTCTGGGCAATTCGTCAAAACCTTCAATGATGCGATAATCAAACCACTCCAGAAGCATATCGGGCAACAGATCTGATTGTAATCCTCTGACACTGAGCTCATCAAGACTCCCGGGTAAATGTCCCGAAAGTGCAAGGTTTGCCATATCTTTGGCATCATCTTCATATTCCTTTTTATCTATAAAGCCCTGGGCCGAGATATCATCATCGTCGTCTTTGTAATATTTTACCTCATTCAAAAGAGGCACCGTCTTCCAGTTCTTTGGATCTTTCAATACAGCTTCCAGATAGGTTACTGCCCCAGAATTCTGAGAATCTTTACCACCTTTTTCCAGGAAGACTCGACTTTGCAAAAATCGAGGCACCATTTCATAATGTAGTCCACACTCCTCTAAATCCTTCCAAACAGGAAGAACACCACCAAATATTCTAAATATCGGGAGTTTGGGCAGGTGCAGATGAACGGCGCCTTGCTCAACAGGACCGCCAAAAAGTCCGTTACGAATGGTTGATATTCTCCCCCCAATCCGACCGCTTCCCTCAAGTATCATGGTTGTAAGCGGTTTTCCTTTTGGTGCAGAACCAACGCCGGGAAGGCTAAGGGCCTGTGCGGCCGTAATGCCGGCGATCCCAGCGCCTAAAATAAGGCAGTCAACGGGATTATCCCGACTCGTTCCAATGCTTGGATTGTCAGATTTCACATTTTGGTTTTCCTGTCCTGCAAAAGCCTTCGCCCAAGAATTACTGGTGAGACTCGAAACACTCGACAGAGCAGCCGCACTAACAACACTCCTTTTGAGAAATTCCCTACGATTTATTGCCATCTCTCATTAACCTCCAAAAAATATGTAAAAATATTTTTTTTAAGGTACTGACCGTTATTATCTCTCACCATTCCCTTAAAATATATCTAGTTGCTTTTCGTATTATTCGTTGATGCCTCATTACCCAATCTATCAAGCCACTCATTTAAATACTCTTGCGCCGGCCCTGTTACGCCATAGTCGCTCTTTCCGGTGCTCTGAAGCATCACCTTTATGTTTTTTTCATTGATCTGATATCTCATGGAATCTATAAAGTTGCGAACCAATTTCGGATCATTCATCCTCTCAATAAAGGCCTTTTCAACATGGCAATCAAAACACTTATAATAGTGATTAAAGAGGAGTGACAAAGGTCTGTACATTTCAAAGCTTTGTTTGTACTGAATCATTATTCCATCGGCATAGAGCGCGCCACCTGGTCCTTCAGTCAGTTTAAATGTGTCTCCACCTTGACCTCCAATCGCTTCTGTGGCTAAGGTTAGAAGAATACCGGTTATTACCGCATGAGATACCTTCACTATCCTTTTTTTCATCCTGACGATCCTCCTCTGTATTTATCTTAAAAATTTCTTTTAATGACCTACGGTTCCAGCAATATCATTGCCCAATTTGCTTCTCAGATTGATACGATAAACATAGTAGGGTCCTAATTGTTTAATCACGCTGGGAACGCGGGAAGTGACGTCAGGGAGTGAATAGCAAGTGAAGTAGAGATATCCCTGAGGCCCGAACGCGATGCTGACCGGCCACGCAAATTCTTTACCCATTACAACTGGCGCAATCCTGCCGTGAGAATCAACTTTAACAATAGCATCATGCTCCTGATCTGTCACATAAACATTTCTTTTGTTATCTATCGTGATCCCATCAGTCGTAGTCATTTCGGCAAATCTTTCCACTCTTGTTGCAAGAAGGCCATCTTTTTCCAGACGTTCATTGAGCAAATCAGCCAGGTTAATCCGGTACAGTTCTCCCCTATTAGCCGGTCCATAATAAACCACATCGTTTTCCCTATCAAGAGTAATTCCATCAACCCCAATTTGAAGAGGCAAAAAATTATTACTCTTAAAAAGACCTAGAAATTTTGCAAGCAACGATGGTTTGGAACCTCCGGTATTCCGTAAATCTTTAAATCCTTCTATATTACCAAGAAAAGCATTCAGAAGACGAGCATGTTTATGGAGACCCATGTCCTTCAGCATTGAATAGATGGCCGTATCGAGGTAAATACCTGCCTTCCATACCTTCTCCTGCTCCCGGTCTTTGTGGTCTCTATAATAGTGCATATAGCCTTTATATGGTGACAGCGAATAATGGCCCACGAGGAGCCGTCTTGCGTTTTTAATCTCATGCCGGCCATTCTGGCCTTGATCAAACTGCAGGACAATCAGAGCAGGTTTGTTAGCCAAAGCGCTTGTATCATCAATAAGAATTGTGCCGCCGTTTTCATTGCGGATAATCACCATATCATTCAGAAAAGATCCCTGCGGGACGATCTCGATTGGTAATTTATAATAGAGAACCTCTTGCTCGTCTTCCGTAGCATCAAGCTTATACGCCATTATTTTCGGGACACCGCCCAAATATCGAAGCCTTCCATAGTCCAGAATCCAAAGCCATTTTTTGCTATCTACTTTAACTGAATGGGTTGATTGGAATTTCTTCTGATATTTGGGATGGGGGAAAGGGACCTTTTTGGTGACAGGGATTCCTTCTGCATCATTACCGTCGGTAATAAGCTCGACCACCTGGACAGGCTCTTCATCGCCAAGGAGCTCTTCTGGATAATAGAAACCAGCATTGAGAAAGATCCTCGGTTTCCCATTATCACCTTCCGCAACAGCCACATGGCCTGCGGGATAATCCAACTTCGCAACAACTTCTACTTCGTCTGGACGAAACAGAGGGGTTATCTCTTGTGGAGGAATCATTGGATTTGAAGAAGGCTTCATCAATCGGTTAGGAACACGTTCGCCTTCTAAAACACGTTTCATCTTTCTAAAATGATAATCCACCAGGAGAACAAAGGCCTCTTCCCCAAGTTCATTTCTGACATCTTCTTTTAATTTTTCAAGTTGTTGCTTGAGGTATTGAATATTTCTTCCATAATAGTCTCTTTCTTTTTCAGGGTCAGAAATACCTGAGCCATCGGAAATGGAACCCGTTCTCTCAATCTCCGACAGTGCCTCCTCTAAAGCATTCTTATTCGAGGTCAGCCTGTTTGCTATGGTATTTAACTTCTTCGCCTTGCCTAAAAATTCCTCTGATACATTAGATTCATCCGGCACCATGGGTGGCCTGGCGCAGTCCGTAGACCTGGTGATTTCCGGAGAATCCAATGAAGAGTTAGCAAATAATAAACCTTGCACTGTGAATAGCACAATAAGTATTAAAAAAAGGCGCACAACTGTTCCTCCTGTCATTATTTTGTCAAAAACATTTGTCAGAATATTTTTAAGTCACAAGCGATTAACTCATAAAACAAAAAAGCCTTACTGCAAAGATATTACTCAACCATCTTCGGCAGTAAGGCTGTCTTTATTCCTGCACATTCGGCTTTTTTAAACCACTTCCGTGCAGGCTTAAAGATCCACTACTTTGCGTCCCCTGATCACTCAGGGTTTGCCTTTATCGAAATGTATCTCCTGACACATCTCTGTGCGAAATAGAAACCGTATCGCAGAAAAATGAAAATTTTAATGAATTATTTCATTATTCCTTTATTTTAAACACTTATGGACAAAAAAGCACGGAAATACATAGCTGCAAGTTCATGGAAAACCCACAAAAAAGTGTGCCACGACACACTTGTGTAACTGTCGTACTGGTGTATCATGGTACACTTTTTTAGCCTTACATATAAAGGCAAAATACCTAACCCGAACGCATTGGAAAAGATTATCAACAACCACGAGCTATTCTTTGTTGTTTCAATAGTGAAGCGTTTCTCATGATTCCATAATGATTTTTTTATTTGACTAAGTTCGGGTTAGTTGCGCAAAAACTTCATGCCGCTATCAAACGGCCTGTGGACCGTATATAACAAGGAAATTCGGTTGATGATAAAAATATTTTTGCTAAAAATGTGAAAATATATTTTGAAAGATATTATGCTGACTTTGACGTTACCCGCGGATAAGGGGATTATGTCTTGACAATAACTTTTGATAAGCTTATACTTGTTTTTGTTTTTTAATACTTATCGATTTGCACACCTCCACAAAGAGAATTAATCCTTTTGCAGAATGTAACGCATTTTGTTTGTGAATCCGCTATTTACAATCATAAAGAACTGGTTTATTAGGTAGTGTCTATTTATGGACTACGGTCAGGTAAATTCCAAAATTACAGCTAGCGCCCATAGCTCAATTGGATAGAGTCACGGACTACGAATCCGGAGGTTGGAGGTTCAAATCCTCCTGGGCGCGTTTTACATTTCTGATAGAGCGTTTTTGGCGATTATGGAAGACGTACATAAGCATGAATATTTCATGAGACAGGCGATCGTAGAAGCGGGAAAGGCCGTAGAAAGAAATGAGGTGCCGGTAGGAGCTGTAATTGTTTATGATGACCGTATCATTGCCCGCGCCCATAATCAGCGTGAAATGCTCAACGACCCTACTGCCCATGCCGAGATGATCGCAATAACACAAGCTGCAGCCTACCTGGAAAACTGGCGTTTAAAGGGGACAACCCTCTATGTAACCCTGGAACCTTGTGCAATGTGCGCCGGGGCTTTAGTGCAGTCACGGGTAGACACCCTTGTTTACGGAACCGTGGATAAAAAGGCAGGGGCATGCGTATCCGTGATAAATCTTGTGCAGGAGCCCAGGTTTAACCACCGGCTGGAAGTTGTGCAGGGTATTCTTGCTGATGAATGTAAACATATTTTACAAACGTTCTTTTTGGAAAATATACGAACCGGGCGTTTATCAAAAACGTCTTGATATTTAAGCAAGGAAAACATAGCGCTAAACCCTTGTGCCTGGCTGAAGGCAGGGAACCAGAGTATGTGAAAAAACGCAGACTCAACTGGCATTGCAAGTGACAGCGAAGCAATCTTTGGCTAAAACAAAGAACACAGGAGATTGCTTCAGTCGTTCCTCTTTCGCAATGACACAACCATGAGCTTTTTACCTGGCCTCACAAATGGAGTGTACGTATTTCTGCCCGTTTGGATTCGTGTCGTAATAAAAAATTTTGCCTGCAAAATTTTTTATAAGGAGAGGTGCCAGAGTGGTTGATCGGGACGGTCTCGAAAACCGTTTTCCGCCTAATAGCGGAACGTGGGTTCGAATCCCACCCTCTCCGCCAGTAAAAACCGCGAAATTGGGAGATTAAGAGGTTGTGCATGCGAGAATTTCCCAACTTCGCAACCGCTCAACTTCTCATGGAACGTTAAAGTCTTTGTGAATTTTATGGTATAATTCTGAAATACCGGTATTGGAGAGGTGTCAGAGAGGCCGAATGAGCGCGCTTGGAAAGCGCGTATACCGACAAAATCGGTATCGCGGGTTCGACTCCCGCCCTCTCCGCCAGTTTGTAAAATCGGCCGTGCTAGATGGGGAGCTAGCGGTTCCTTGTAACCTGCAACCCGCTATAGCAGGATCGATCGCTTTTTCGAGGACCCACAGAACATGAGTCGTGTCGATGTAAGGGGTGATGAAGGCCGGATCTCATGCAATAAGAGGTTGTGCGAACCTGGTCAGGTGCGGAAGCAAGCAGCCATAAGCATATATCCTTATGTGCCGTGAGCCAGTCTGGCCTGAGCCTACTGCATGGGCAAACTCGTGGGAATGGGAACGAAAAAAAGTGCACGGCCTTTTTGTTCAATTTCCGTCACAACGCGCTCATTCTGCAATTCTCTGTTCTGATCGCCGGGATGAAAGAAGGCATATTGATATGAATCACATGAAAAAGTATAATATTGGCAAAGGTTTGGTATGAGTACTTATCGAGGTGCAAGCGCATGTCGTATGTTGTATTAGCCCGTCGATATCGTCCTCAAACGTTTGAGGACGTGGTTGGACAAGAACCTATTGTAACAACACTCCGGAACGCAATCCGCTCCAATAGGGTTGCCCATGCTTACCTGCTCGCAGGGCCTAGAGGGGTGGGGAAAACCTCGATGGCACGGATACTGTCAAAGGCATTAAATTGCAAACATGGGCCCACGGAGACCCCCTGCAATGCCTGTGATATCTGCCGATGCATTTCTGAGGGTAACGACATTGATGTTTTGGAGATCGATGGTGCGTCAAACCGGGGGATCGACGAAGTCCGGAATATCCGGCAAAATGTAAGTTATGCCCCGTCCCGGTCACGGTATAAAATTTACATTATCGACGAAGTACACATGCTTACCCGTGAGGCGTTTAACGCCCTCCTGAAAACCCTTGAAGAACCGCCGTCACACGTCAAGTTCATTTTTGCCACAACAGCGGTGAACCGCCTTCCTGAAACCGTACAGTCCCGCTGCCAGAGGTTTGATTTCAGGAACATTTCTATCCAGGATATTGAAAAGCGGCTGTCATACATTTGCAGGACTGAAGGAGTTCAGGTTGAAGAAGCTGCCATTCATACGATAGCACGATATGCCAGGGGCGGACTGCGGGACTCTCAATCGGTTTTAGATCAAGTTCTCTCATTTTGCAAGGATCGTATCTCTTCGGAAGACATAAACTTTGTTTTGGGCTGCATCGATGAAGATAAGATACTTGGTTTGTTTGATAGTTTTGTCAAAAAAGACGCCTCTTCCGCCTTGAGGATTGTAAATGAGATTTTAAGCGAAGGAAAGACTTCCGGAGAATGTGTCGATCAGGTGCTGTCGTGCGTGAGGGAGCTTCTGATCTTTTCTTCGTGTGGCCTGGAGGCAAAGTGGATTGAGTTCAACGCATCGTTGATTCAAAAATATGGAAATTCCTTTACCCGGGATACCCTGATGTACATGGTGCAAATATTTTCTGATGCAAGGATGCGCACAACCGATTCTCTCTTACAGCGTATTTTACTGGAAATGACTGTGATCAAGGTATGTCGTATGGAGTCGGTTGGTTCGTTATATGATATTGCGGAAAGAATCGCAGCCATAGAAGACAGGTTTGGACGCGTCAGTTGCGAGCCAGCGAAGAAAAATGAAGAAATCATATCCCCTCAGGCACCTATTTCCCGGCAGGTGGTTTTTGAATCGACCCCAGAAGAATATCGCACACCGCTGACAAACAACAAAGACGATGATAATGGAGACAGCGTACATCATAAAAAAAGTGATTGGGAAAAGATCCTTCTGTCAATCCAGGGCAAGAAAAAATCCACTTGGGCACTTTTAAGGGAGGGTCAATTAATCGGGTTCAAGGATGGAGAAATTACGGTTGAATTTCCCAGCAAGTGTTCCTTTCATAAAGAGAAACTTGATCAAATTGAAGAAAAAAAGTTGGTCGAGCAATGCGCCAAAGAGGTAATGCAGAATAACGTGAGACTAAAGCTGGTAGTATCAAAAAACGACAACCCTGAAAAAAGTAAAACAACCGTATCCCCAATGAGGAATTCTTCGGACCGGCAGCCAGTTGATTTGCAACATTCTGAACCGGCGGTTCAAAAGACCCTGGATCTTTTTGGTGGTCATGTCGTTAAGGTAAATAAAGGAGGTTAACACGATGAAAGGTTTTGGCAACATTGCGGAAATGATGAAGCAGGCGCAGAAGCAGGCGCAAAAGATGCAAAAGCAGATGGAAGAGGTTCAAAATGATTTAAAGGAACGCGTCGTAGAAGCCGGTTCCGGCGGTGGAATGGTTACGGTGCACATGAATGGAAAACAGGAAATTCTCTCTATTAAAATTGATCCAGAGGTCGTGGATCCGCAGGACGTTCAGATGCTTGAGGACCTTATCCTTTCGGCGGTTTCTCAGGCACTTAAGAAATCGCAGGAGTTGTACCAGTCTGAGATGGGAAAGCTTACCGGTGGGTTGAATATACCAGGAATGCAGGGGCTTTTGGGAGGTATGTAATTGATGAAATTTGTTTTCAGAGGTTTTTCATTTTGAATGCGTATCCACAATCCGTAATAAAGCTTATCAGTGAATTTGGCAAGATGCCCGGCATCGGGCAGAAAACCGCAGAGCGCCTTGCATGTTACATCCTAAAACTGGCAACAGAGGAGGCTATGCAGCTTGCCTATGCCATCCGTGATGTAAAAAAACTGGTTAAGACATGTTCGACCTGTTTCAATGTTTCCGAAAACGATCCGTGTCATATTTGCAGCGATCCTTCGAGGGACAGCTCAACGATTTGTGTAGTCGAGCAACTTGCAGACTTTCTGACGATAGAAAAGACGGGAAAATATCGTGGTCTCTACCATGTACTCCAGGGGCATATTTCTCCGTTGGAAGGCATTCATCCGGAGTCTTTAACCATTGAAAGACTTTTGCAACGGGTGAATGCCGATCATATTAAGGAAGTACTTCTGGCTACAAACTTAAATATGGAAGGTGATGCGACTGCGCTGTATATTCACAAACACCTGTCCCCTTCAGGGGTAAGGATAACGAGGCTTGCACGTGGATTGCCCACAGGAAGTTATCTTGAATATGCGAATACTGCGATTGTTGCTGATGCCATTAATGGTAGAAACGAGATGGCTGGAGTTTAAAGTCAATTTTTACGGAAGGTGATGTTTCATGAAAATGCAATCAGCCTTATTGCCGCAACTTCAGCAAAAGCTGAAGTTGTCTCCCCAAATTATCCAATCGATAGAAATTCTTCAATTACCGTTAATGGCACTTGTTGAACATATACAACAAGAGCTGGTGGATAACCCTGTCCTTGAAGAGGTGGTTGATGAAAAGAAAGAAGAAAATCTTAAGGAATCGGCTGATGTTGCGCAAACGACCGGAGAGGATGAAAAAAGGAATGAAATTGACAGGCTGGGTGAGATTACCGAAGACTGGCGTGAGTTCTATTCACAAACAACGGTACGGCGAAATGCCGGCTCAGAGGAACGCGATCAGAAGCAAGAAGCATTAGAAAACACGGCTGCCAAGCCCATGTCGCTTCATGATTATCTCATGGGGCAGTTGTCATTGATTGATGTCCCAGGCAATCTTACCGAAGCTTGCGAACACATCATTTATTCAACAGACAAATCCGGATATTTAGCGAGTCCTCTGGAAGAAATTCTGCAGTCACTTGAAAAACCCATTCTTCTGGATGAGATCAAGGAGGCATTGAGGATCGTGCAGGCATTGGAACCTCCCGGTGTTGGGGCAAGAAATCTGCAAGAGTGTTTGATGCTGCAACTTGACAAGCGGGATCCAAACTACCAACTGACAAAGGAACTTCTCCTGAATCATTTAGAATCCATTGAAATGAAGAAATACCCTATTATCGCAAAAAAAACCGGCTATAGCCTTGAGGTAATAAAGAGACAGGTGGAATTTATCCGCACCTTAAATCCAAAGCCTGGCTCTCTTTTTTGTGATGAAACTATCCCGTATGTGGTTCCTGAGGTTAAAGTAGAATACATTGACGGAAAATACGAGGTGTTCCTGATCGACAATACCAATGTACCTCAGTTGCATATCAGTTCTTTTTATAAGAAATTTCTTAATGAGTCCGGCACCGACACATCGACGCGGCAGTATATTCAAAAGAAAATTGAATCGGCGAAATGGCTTATTGATGCTATTGAACAAAGACGGGGTACGTTATATAAGGTAGCTTGTAAGATTGTGGAATTACAAAAGGATTTTCTTGATGAGGGAATCCACCGACTGCGGACCCTCAAGATGCAAGATATTGCAGACATTGTCAAGGTACACGTCTCGACGGTAAGCCGTGCCATCGCACATAAATATATTCAAACCCCGCAGGGTATATTTGAAATAAAGTTTTTCTTTACCGGGGGATTTCAAAACGTAGACGGGTCGATGGAATCATGGGAGGCTATACGACAAAAACTTGCCGAAATTGTTGCAAAAGAAAATAAAGCAAATCCACTGAGCGATGAAGAAGTTGCCGAAAAATTGCATGCGTCCGGCATAGCCATTGCGCGAAGAACAGTCACAAAATACCGACGTATTATGAAGATGCCATCCTCAAGACAGAGAAAGGAGTATTAATTGCAAAAACACAAAATCTTTGTGCAAGGCATTATCCTTTTCATGGTAAGCGTATCATTATTTGGGTTTTTGGCAAGCTGCTCCTCCACAGACAAATACCATAACAAAAGACACATGGATAACATAAAAAAGGACCTTGACTCAACACACAGAGACATCGATCATGTGTTGGGCCTGGATGAGCCCTCTAACCTCGTTGAAGAAAAATAACTTTTGGTATAGAATGTAACAATATGTTTAGCCCTGAAAAGGCGAAACAGTAGCTTGATTTTTCGTCGTGAGCTCAGTTGAACGATGAAAGGGACTGAGCTCACAAGGTAAAGAGATTCTAAGCAAGTGAAAGGAGGAGAAGATGAGGAAAATAAGTGTATTGATAGGAGTGGTTGCTCTACTTGGTCTTTTTTCCATGAGTCATTCATTTGCTCAGCAGGGGATGCAGTGGCGAGGGGGCGGCGGATGGGGCGCTGGTGCCCAGTACAGCAGGCTGTATGACCCAAAAACTGTTGAGACCATCAGCGGGGAAGTAATCGATGTGGACGTCATTACCCCGGTAAAAGAGATGTGCTACGGCGTGCATCTGATGGTAAAAACGGAAAAGGAAACCATTTCTGTCCATTTAGGCCCGGGCTGGTATATCGAAAACCAGGACACCAAGATCGAGGCAAAAGATAAGGTTGTGGTTACGGGTTCAAGGATCACCTTTGAAGGCAAACCCGTAATCATTGCTGCCGAAGTGAAAAAAGGTGATGAAGTATTGAAGCTTCGGGACGAAAAAGGTTTTCCGTTTTGGAGCGGCTGGAGAAGACGCTAAGGCCAAGGGGATCTCCGGCGACTTTTTATTTGTAGGGCGACGAGGCTCATCGCTTTACCACCACCGCTTTGAAAATCGATACAGGTAAGTAGTGGCGCGGTGCGCCGTGCCACTACGGACTTGCGAAATAGGGATTCGATGGCGATGGATAAATCAAAGGTCAATCTGATAATCGATGCCCTGATGTTTCTCTGTGTGATGGCAATGACAGGGATTGGGCTTCTGATGAAGTTTGTCTTACTGCCCGGCAAAGATACCTGGGCTGTCTACGGCAGAAAAATGGAATTGTTCCTCTTTGGCATGGACCGACACCAATGGGGCACGATTCATATGATCATTGCCTTTGTCTTTCTTGGATTGGCTGTACTTCATGTCTTTCTCCACGGGAAGATGATATTGTCATTGTATCCCCGTTTAATTGGCAGTAAGGTTGCAAGACGGATTATTGCTATGATTCTTGTTGTCGTGGGCTTGTTTCTTGTGGTCTTTCCCTTGGTTATGAAACCTGAGATACAGGAACCGGAGCACACAGGAAGGCAATACCGGTAACTTCCTCCTTAATAAAATGGGGATAGGGTGTTGTTAGTGCAAGAAATAAAATTATCGTAACAATTTAGTTTTTTGAAAAATTCCAATAATAGCGATGTTTACCGCGCAGTGTGGGGGCGAAGCATTTGCTATAATTGGCATACATGCATACATACCTAAACTGGCAAATGCTTCGCCCCTACTTTTTCAAAAAACTAAATTGTTA
>CAZBCT010000059.1:0-18843 GCA_964490485.1 uncultured Candidatus Brocadia sp.
GCTTTTGGTTCAAACTCAGGCGCAATAATCGCCTCTACAAAATGGCCCGGCTCGGTAATGGCATCTGCTGTTGCCACGTCCACGGTCTTATTTAGCCCAAGAATACAGCCAAAGGCAGATATAGGGTCGCTGCTGTACGCCTTTTGAAATGCCTCAGCCAGGGTATTGGCCGATGCAGCACCACAGGGATTGGTATGCTTTATCACGATAGCTGAAGGCCGTTCAAACTCTTTCACTAATTCCAGGGCGGCATTGAGGTCAATGATGTTATTATACGAAAGTTCCTTCCCGAATAACTGCTGTGCGTTGGATACGCAAGGTTCCTGGACATTTTCTTCGACATAAAATGCAGCCGTTTGATGTGGATTTTCTCCATAACGAAGAGATTGCCGTTTCGTATAGTCCAGGGAAAGGGCAGTTGGATAGCCCCCTTTTTCCTTGTCCAAACCATCAAAATAATTGGCAATAATTCTGTCGTAACGACCTGTTGTCCTGAATGCCTCAATGGCCAGTTCAAAACGCATCTTCTCGGAAAGATCATTATGATTTGCCTTGAGCTCCTCAATAATAAACTCATACCGCTTAGGATTTACTACGACAATTACCTGCTTGTAATTCTTCGAGGCAGATCGGATCATTGAAGGGCCGCCAATGTCGATGTTTTCAATCGCCTCTTCCATGCTTACGTCTTTTTTGGCAATGGTCTTCTCGAAGGGATAGAGGTTGACCACAACCATATCAATGGGTTTAATCCCTAGTTCCTTCATCTGTTTTCTGTGAGTTTCGTTGTCCCTTAAAGCCAATAATCCTCCATGCACCTTGGGATGTAAGGTCTTCACGCGTCCGTCCATAATTTCAGGAAACCCCGTATGCTCAGATATTTCGATTACACGAATACCGTTCTCTTTTAATAGTTTTGACGTTCCACCCGTAGAAATAATCTCAACCCCTAAATGCTGCAACTCTCTGGAAAACTCCACAATCCCTGTTTTGTCAGAAACACTGATAAGCGCCCTTTCTAATCTTGCCATCTTTGTTTTCTCCTTGTTATTTATTTAAGCTGCCTTTGGCAGCTACTTTAAATTTCCCCGCTAAAAAGAGGGGACGGGGGTGTGTTGTGATCGATTTACACACCCCTTAATCCCCTCTTTCTAGAGGGGAAAATTTCTGTTTGCAATTCCTTACCATGAAAGTCTCCGCAAGTCATGTATAGTATGCGGGAGGGAATTTACGACCGAAGAGATAAGCCAGATACGGGATATCATAGCAGAAAACCAAGACATATCAAGAGGGCAATTATTCCGGAAGGTATGTCAGAAGCTAAACTGGCAAAATGCGGGAAATCTCCATATTTCTCCTTGCACAGCACTTGTTCCATCCACCCACTGCATTCAGTGATAAATGTGGTTAATGATAAGCTTAATAAACTTGGGGGATGCAGAGGGCTATTTTCCTGGGCTATTTTAATCCCTGGCTCCTTAGTTGTTATTCGACTGATGAGGGTATCAAAAGGCATAAAACCCATGGAAAAAGGCTGTGAAATAAGAAGATTTTGTTTGACAAACAGAGATGCAAGGCATAACCTTAAAGTCATATGAAAAGGGATGTTCGCAGGTATACAACGATAATAAAATTTGTGAAGGAGCTGGTCTCTAAGTCGATTCAAATACGAAGAGATTGTGTCGATTTTTTAACCCTTCTCAATTTCAGAGATAAGAGGGCACAAGACAGCCAAAGCGTTATCACGGCGGCCTTGAGAATCGTTTGCAAGAATGCCGTTGCAACCAGGGCATACGGGGGATTGGTGCTCTTATTTTCCATCAGTCTGTTTCTCCTGATGGTGGGTGCGTTGGGATTCTATGGCCTTTTACATTTCCCTTTTGGCCTGAGTGTGTTTTATACCTCCAGCCTTATGGTGCTTTGTTTCGTCTTTTTCAGGGTATTGCTGCTCCCCTTGTGGTCATTCCTGAGCAGAGAAAAAATTGCACTCCTGATTGAACAGAAGTTCCCCTCCTTAAACAACGGCCTTATCAGTTCGCTACAACTGACTGCTGACAAAGCACGCAGGAAGACCGTAGGCTATTCTGAACAATTGATCTTGATGCTGATAGACGATACGGCAAATCAACTAAAACAGTTGGACCTGAGCCTGGTGATTAGCAAGAGATTTTTCCGGTTGAGCTGTGTCGTGTTGATTGCATCCGTATCTGTCTTTGGTGTAGTTTGCGCTACAAAACCTTCTTTCCTCAACAAAAACTTACCCTTCCTCCTGAGCTATTTAGGGAACGGAAAGACTTTGGGGGAGGCCGGACTCATGGTTACTTCCGGTCCCGTTATCGGCGATATTACCATAAGTTACCGGTACCCTCTTTACTCAGGACTGCAACCAAAGACGGTATACAATACCAGCGGTGATATCAGGGCGTTGAAGGGGAGCGAAATTCAGATGAGCGCAATCAGCAATCAATCTCTGTTATCGGCAGCTATTATCATGAATAATTCAACAGGAATATCCTGTGTGATAGAAAACGGGAATATGATAAAAGGCGTTCTATCATTGCTTGACGGCGGTACCTACATCTTTGAAACTACTGACTCCAGAGGTAGGACAGTTCAGGACCCGACGCCGCATACGATCAAACTGGACCCTGACCAATTTCCTGAGGTTTCTATAAATGCGCCGGCAAAGGATATTACCGCTCATGAAAGTGATACGGTCGGGATTACGTATACAGCGAAGGACGACTTTGGCATCAGTGAAATTTCCCTTGTGTATATACAGGGAGAAGAACAAAAGACCAGGGTGCTTGCCAGCTATAGCAAAAGGCAACTACAGTATCATGGGGCATATGTGTGGTCATTGAGCGAATTAGCCTTGCGGCCGGACGATAAAATTGCGTACCACCTGGAGGTAAAAGACAATGACGCAATCTCAGGTCCGAAGGTCAGCAGTTCCCCGACATATTATCTGGAGATATATAGCTCCAGGAAAAAACATATGGAACTGGTGCAGATGCAGGAGGCGCTTCTGCAGGAACTGATCCATATGCTGGCAGATGATCTCACAAAAAGGATCGATGATGAACGATGTGTGGAGAAAGAGTATTTAACCATGACGCAAGATGGCATCCTGGAACGTGCAGAAAAGATTATCGGTCTTTTCACCGATATTTTGGTGAGTATGCAGGACGATGTGAGGGCGAATTACGGCGTCTATTATTCCCTCGAAAATTTAAAGAACAAATTCCGTGAGGTTACGGATAAAAAACGGATGGCGCTTCGTGATGCTGTTCTCGGTTCTCAGGAAACCACGATTCCTGCTTCACGGTTGCATGAGTTACAAAAATTCCAGGACGAAGAGGTGGTTGATGTCGAGGATAGTATCATCTTCCTGAACGATTTAATACAGAAGCAAAAGATGGAAGAAGTCTTGGATACAGGGAAAAATCTGGTTCAATCTCAGAATAATATTGAAAAGCTGCTTGATAAGCTACGGGATGGCGAAGACGCCAAATTGAATGAAAAGGTGCTCTCGGAACTCAGGCAAATTGAAGAAACCATCCGGCAGATGATGGATAAACTCATGCAAATGGCGCGAGGAGAACATATGGATGAATTTTTAAATGCAGATGCCCTCAAGCAGATTGAACAGAACGACATTATGAAGGAACTGAATGCCATGAAAGAAGCGTTTAACAAGGGAGACCTGGATGCGGCATTGAAGGCATCGCAGAGACTTCTTTCAGCGCTTCAGGGTATGATGAACCAGATGGAATCTTCTGCGCAGCATCTTGCAGACTCATCTTTTAATGAGATGTTAAAAAGTACCAATCAACTCCTGGACAAAATATCCGAATTGGAACAGAAAGAAAAAAAGCTTACAGAAGACACCGACGCATTGAAAAGAGATATCCGGAAACGCACTTCGGAGTCCACGGAGGAGACCTTTCAGTCATTTTTCCAAAAGCAAGAGAAACGAGTGGCCGCAATCAAGAAGGATATTGCCGAAGCAAAAGACATCCTGGCGAAAAACGAATTATTGCAGGAGTATTTACAGGTAAATCGTGAATTAAAACGTATGTCGGAAGAAAGAGATGCAATGGCAGGACGTTTTAGTGAGTTGTTTGGCGGCGAAGAAGCGGGGGATACCTATCAGGAAGGATTTGATAAAGTGACGGAAACGGCAAAGAAAAATGCTGAATTGAATCGGGCAATCAATAAAGATCCTTTGCAGAGGGATTTCCTCTCCATGTCCCGGGACCTGCCTCAGGCGGAAGAGACCCTGTCCCATCTGGAAGAGATGTTGCATGCATGGGAGGCAAAAGAGTCGATGAATCTGGCAAAGGAATTATCGAATAACTTAAATCAATGGAATAGCCGTATGAAACATTCTCTGGAGCAGAAGGCAAACGCCCGAAAAGGGGAGGTTTCCCAAAAAGACCGGGATGTGCCGGAAAGAGTTGATGACGCTGCGCGGCAAAATCAGCAGATCATTAAGGATCTTGAGGCAATGATGCAGAGGCTTGAAGATCAGCAACTTGCCGGTATGACACAGGAAGACCGTGATGCATTACAGAAATATGCCGAAAAACAAAAGGAATTAAAGGAAGAAACAGACGATCTCAGGGAAATGGCGGACGAACTTTCTCAGAAAAATCCGTTTATGGACGAGAATGCAGACAATCATCTCGATCTTGCATCGAAATCCATGGAAGGTGCAGGAAAGAACCTGGAAAAACAGGATGTGCAAGGCGCACTCAATGACGAAAGGGAATCGCTCTACCGCCTCGCAGAAGCGAAGAAAGGCATGGAAACGGCAAAAGAGCGTATTGCGAAAGGGATGATGGGGGGCGGTATGCCTATGCCAATGCCCTTCCGCGGTCAAGGGGCTGAAGGACAGTTTGGCGCTTCCACAGAAAAGGTTGAAATACCATCAGAGGAGGCATACAAGGTACCCAAGGAATTCAGGGAGGATATCTTGAACGCCTTAAAAGAAGGGCTGCCTGAAAAATACAAAGACCTTAACAAAGACTATTATCAGAGATTGGTGGATTAGATAACAAAAATTGTAGCGCCGATCCCTTGTGGTCGGCTTGTGCAGGGGATGTCCACCCCCATAACCCCCGCCGGCGGGGGACACATTCGCGTTACGCATACCGACTCGTTCGGGTTAGGATATTTTTAAGTGAAAAGATTTTTTATTATCTCAGCATGTGCATAGTAAATGGAATAAATAAGCATTCTTGTAGATGTCATTGCGAGGGCGATAGCCAGAAGCAATCTCCAGGTCTTGGATTGCTCCACAAATGTGCTCGCAGTGACAACGTTCTTTTTGCTTTTATTATAGCAATATTCCTAACCCTATTTGCCTTTAAGGCTCATGCAGCTCAGGAAGAAAAGTTTTTCGATGTTATCGGTGAGATAACTTACGGAGAGGAGTGTTTGCAGTCATGGCAGGTTGAGGAGGCATCAACCGTTGCCGATAAATTGCTGCTTATTGCGCGGAATAATCCCTATGTGTGCTTTTTCGCCGGTGAGGTGCGTTTCTATGAAGGGAATTATCAAGAGTCGTTATCGTTTCTGCGTGAGGCGTTGAAAGACCCAGAATTAGCGCAAAAAGGGGAAAAATTTTATGATTTTGTAGATAAAATTTATCAAACGACCAGCAAGTTCAAAGAGGTCAGGACCGAGCACTTTCTGTTTCGATATCTGGAAGAAAAGGATGCAATTCTGGCCGATTATGCCTTGAATACCCTTGAAAAGGCTTATGCTGCCATCGGGAACGATCTTCAGTATTTTCCCCGGAAACCGGTGCTCGTTGAGGTGTTTCCCGATGCAGAAAGTTTTTGTACTATTTCGACCCTTACCAAAGGGGAGATTGAAACCTCCGGCACGGTAGCGATCTGTTTATTTAATCGCGTCATTATCACCAGCCCGCGCCTCCTGCCGAGGGGGTATCAGTGGCTTGATACCCTGACTCATGAGTATGTTCACTACGTAATCATGAAAAAGACTTATAATCGTGTGCCCATTTGGCTTCACGAGGGTATTGCCAAGTATGAAGAAAGACGCTGGCTTGAGAGTGGATCTCCCACGCTTCCGGTCTCTCTAGAAAGCCTGGTAGCCGAGGCAATAGAAAAGGACTATTTTATCACCTTTGATCAAATGCATCCCTCCCTGGCAAAATTAAAAAAGAAGGAGGACACAGCCCTTGCCTTTGCTGAAGTCTTCACGGTAATCGATTACCTGGTCAACCAGGGCGGTTATCCTGCACTCGTGTCCATTCTGGGCGGCATCAGGGGTGGAAAATCGACAGAAGACGCGGTGTCTGAAACGACAGGTGTTCCATTCGCTGAGTTTGAAAAGAACTGGTTGCATGACCTGAAGCAGAAGAAATTCCGAAGGATTCACGGTATTCAGATACTTCCCACAAAGCTGAAGGAAACATCAGCCATCGTAGATGATGTGGAAAGTGTCGCTGAAATCGAGGTGAAGGACGCCAGGAAGTTTGCCATTTTGGGTGATCTCCTGCGTCACGAAGGATTACATAGCGCGGCTATCGTAGAATATGAAAAGGCATTCCGGAAGGCGGGCAACATTTCTCCGCAAATCCAGAACAAATTAGCCATGTCCTATATCATGGATACTCAGTATGCAAAGGCGGAGGAAATCCTGAAGGTGGCTCTGGAATATTATCCGGAATATACCACCACGTATATTTCTCTAGGTGAACTCTACCAGCGAAAAGGCGAGTACGATGCCGCCATAGAAATTTTGTCACAAGCCAATCACACCAATCCCTTTAATCCCATCATCCACAAAAACCTCGCGCAATTATATCAGAAACTGGACAGGAAGGATGATGCTGCCATCGAACTCAAACGGCTTATGATGCTGACGCCGTAAGAGAATTCTTACGCAGTTTTTTTGTACTTCTGCGCTAATAACGGCGTTTTGCCGCCGACGACTTCAGGTGTGACTAAAAACGAAGCGTCTCCTTTATGGGAAGGCAGATGATACATGGCATCAAGCATAAAACTCTCAAATATAGCCCGGAGCGCCCGTGCCCCCGTTTTCTTTGCAAATGCCTTTTTGCTGATCTCTATGAGAGCTTCATGCGAAAACTCCAGTTTCGTCTCTTCCATTTCAAAGAATTTTTGATATTGTTTGACGAGGGAATTCTTTGGTTCTGTCATGACCTTGATCAGGTCTCCCTCGGTCAGAGGCATTAATGGCGCAAGAACAGGTAATCGTCCGACAAATTCTACAATCATTCCATAATCGATGATGTCCTCAACTTCCACCCTGCTCAGGATATCGCCGAAAGACTCCTCCTGCTGCTTCTCGTCTTTTTGCGCGTCAAATCCGATATTTGTCTTTCCAATTCTCCGCCGGACAATCTCCTCTATTCCGGTAAACGTACCACCGCAAATAAAAAGGATATCCCTCGTGTCCATCTGAATATACTGTTGTTCAGGATGCTTCCTGCCGCCTTGAGGAGGTATGTTTGATATCGTCCCTTCCAGCATCTTCAGGAGTGCCTGTTGTACCCCTTCACCGGAGACATCCCTGGTGATAGAGGGATTCGTGTTTTTCCTGGCGATCTTGTCAATTTCGTCAATATAGATAATGCCTTGCTGGGCGCGCTGGAGGTTAAAATCGGCGTTTCTTAACAAGCCTAAAAGCACGTTTTCCACGTCTTCCCCCACATACCCGGCCTCGGTAAGGGTGGTTGCGTCGGCAATGGTAAAAGGCACGTCTAGGATTTTGGCAAGGGTGCGCGCGAGAAGTGTCTTTCCGGAACCAGTAGGACCGATCAGCAAGATATTGCTTTTTTCTATCTCAACGCCGTCACTGCCGCCCCTGGTAATCAAACGCTTGTAGTGGTTGTAAACAGCAACGGCAAGCGTTTTTTTTGCCTTATCCTGACCTATGATATATTCATCTAAATGTTCTTTAATCTGTGACGGGGCGGGTATCTTCCCTATAGGTTTCGATGGGGCCTGTTTTTGATCTTTTTTCAACATCATGTGGCAAGCCTCTACACATTCATTGCAGATGAAAATATCCGCATCTCCCTGAATCAACCGGCTTACCGCATCATAGTTTCTTCCGCAAAATGAACAACTCTTTTTTACTCCCGCGGCCTTCTTTGCCATGCTTTTTTTACCTCAACGTATCACTTACAAGAAGTGGTTAAAATGTACCTTTTCGTAGAAAAAAATAATAACAAACCGTTTCATATTATGCAAATGTTTTTAAAACAAGTCATTATAAAAGAAATTGAAAATCCGGTAATAGTTTAGTTTTTTGAAAAAATACCGTGAAAAGCTCCGTTAGGAGCGATATGTTTATAGGCAAACCATTATACCACAAACAAGCTCCATCGGAGCGGCATGTTGTTCTGTGTTTCATATGCCGCTCCGATGGAGCTAAGGTTTTGTATATCACATTTTTCTATAAACATTTCACCCCTACGGGGCTATTTTTCAAAAAACTAAATTGTTACGAAAATCCTTTTCCTCGTAGCAGTCCATGCTTTAGTGACCGGCTTCCCGGGGTAAAAATATTTTTTTAAAATACCCTTGACAATAACGAAAGAATGAATATAATTTGCACTGCTTGTAATTGAGAGTGAGTCTCAATCATGTTAACGGTATTGTCTGAAAGGAGGAAAAGATGAGGTTTGCGTGGTTTGGTGTGCGGATGGTTGTACTATTTTTGGCGCTGTTGTTTTTCATTTCTCATGCCTTTGCAGAGTCTTCCGAAACGGAGTTGTTGAGGAGCAAGGTGGATAAGATGGAATCGGAATTGTCCGAGGTAAAGGACCTGCTCAAGCAGCAGATTGCCAGGGATATGAAGAAGGAACAGGAAATTGCGGAATTGCGGCAGAACGATACGAAGAAGACGAAAGAGATTGCTTCTTTAAAGGAGGGGGATGCCCAAAAAGATAAGGAGATCGCTTCGTTAAAGAAAGAAGTTGCAGAGACCCAAGTTGCTCCTGCTGTAGGTGGAGAGGTTGGCGGAGAGGCTTATTTTGCCAAAAAATATGCAGATTTTGAGAAAAAGAAGGTTGGTCCTGCCTTTAGTGATCAATACACAAAGCCATTTTTGAGGAGATTCGGGAGGAATACCTATGTCGGTGGTTACATGGATTTCCAATTCAGGCAAGACGAAAATGATGATGGTAATCAAGGTTTTGACCAGACCAGATTCATACCCTTTATCTATTCAGATATTTCCGACCGTGTAAAGCTTGCAGCGGAAATAGAATTTGAGCATGGCGGCACTGGGGGTGGCAGGGATGGAGAGGTGATCCTGGAATTTGCAACCATAGATTTTTTGCTTACCGATTGGCTCAACTATAGGGCTGGTTTTATTCTTACCCCTTTGGGAAAATTTAATCTGATTCATGATTCTCCTTTACAAGACATTACGGATCGCCCATTGGTAAATCAATTGATTATCCCAACGACCCTCACCGATGCGGGTATGGGTTTCTTTGGCAGCCTTTATCCAACAGAGCTAGGCAAGCTTGATTATGAAATTTACATTACCAACGGTGCGTTTCATGGTTTGGATGAGGCTGGTGACTCAGATTTTACAGCCAACAGGGGATTAAGAGCTTCTCGTGGTGGCTTTGAGTTTGATAATGAGAATCAGAGCCCCGGTGTTGTCGGACGTGTTTCCTTTAGTCCGTTTATTGGTTTGGAATTTGGAGGTTCCACGTATACACAGCGTTATGACGACAATAACGAGAATCAAATAACCATCCCGGCATTGGATTTTGCCTACCAAAGAGGGCCTTTTGAATTGGTTGGTGAAGGCGCTTATGCCTTTATAGAAACGAATGATTTTGCCGAGGAGGCTGGTATTGCTGATTCTATGTGGGGCTATTACCTTGAAGGCAGGTATCATTTCATGCCGTCTTGTTTAAGAACATGGGCGCCGAAGATCTTTACTGAAAACTCAACCTTTACCGGCGTTTTGAGATGGGATCAGGTGCAGACATCAGAGCTCGGGGATGATGGAAGGGAAAATTGGCTGAGGAATAGGCTTACCCCTGCTATAAACTATCGTTATACAGAAGATACGGTCTTTAAGTTTGATTATCAGATCAATATGGAAGAGAAAGATCTTGCTGACAGTGGTAACAACGCATTTGTGTTTTCTGTTGCAACCTATTTCTAATATTGTTGATAGAGTTGAAAGACTGCTTTTCAATCCCTTCCCGTTGCGGAAGGGATTGGACTGCGGTTGTGTGACACGATGTTTTACCCTGACACATGAGCTTTACCGAAAATACGCAAAGGCACAAATATGTTTTTATCCTCTATAATAAAGACAATCTCCTTTCCTAGCTTTTGTGCCTTTGTGTATCTGCGGTAAAAAGGATTCCGGTGTGTTAATGAAAAGGAATATCGTAGTGCTTGGTGGCGGCCCGTGTGGGTTATCAGCGGCATGGGAACTGTCCGTGAATGGTTATGATGTTACCGTACTTGAAAAAAATCCCGTGGTAGGGGGATTGTGCATAACCCGTGAGTATCTCGGCTATCGCTTTGACCTTGGTGGGCATCGTTTTGTTTCAGCGGATAAGGCGCTGGTGGGCCGTGTTCGCCGGATGATGGGTGACGAACTCCTGGCTGCGGAGAGAAAGAGCGTGATTTTGCTGAAAGGTAAGACCTTTCAATATCCACTTTGCGCTCGTGATCTATTCGCAAAGATTGGATTCCGGACGGGTCTCAGGGCTTTTTTGTCTTACGTAAAGGAGATGGTTGCCGCGGTAGTATTGCAAAAGAAAGATATTTCTTTTGATGACTGGGTGACACATCGTTTCGGACGCATTCTCTACGATTTGTTTTTTGGTCCATATACGGAAAAGGTATGGGGTATTTCTCCAAAGCTCATTTCGTCAGACTGGGCGTCTCAAAGGATTTCGCTGCTGAATCTCAGGGATGTATTCTTTCGGCTGATTAGGTTGAATCGGGGTACGCCGCGTACCTACGCCCGCAGCTATTTTTATCCCAGAAAAGGGATTGGGCAGATCTTTGATGTTATGGGAAACGTAATACAGCAAAGCGGCGGGCGGATATTGCTGAATGCGGATGTTTCCGGGGTGGAAGTTCATGACGGTGCGGTTAAAAAGGTGATGTATAAACACCATGGTCTTTGCGGGAAAATCGATTGTGATGCCGTCATTTCTACTATCCCTTTGCCGGACCTGATAAAGGCATTTCCTGAGGATCTCGTGCATGAGGTAAAACAGAATGCAAATAGTCTTACGTATCGTGCAATCCGGTTTATGAATATTCTGGTAGACCTTCCTGATGTGAGCGGAAATACGTGGATGTATGTTTCTGAAAAGAAATACATCATGACGCGTATTCAGGAACCTAAGCGTCGTAGTTCTTTTAATGCTCCTGATGGCAGGACGTCACTGATGCTGGAGATACCGTGCAACGTGAATGATGATATATGGAATTGTGGTGATGCGGATTTGTTAGAAAGGTGTCTTGCTGATTTGTGTGAATTAGGAATTGATGTGCGGGGGAAAGTTACGGGTTATTTTACCTCCCGGGTGACACACGGTTATCCGGTATATAAACTGGATTATCGAAGACACCAGGAAAAACTCATGAACTTTCTTGATCAATTTGAGAATCTGATTACCTGTGGCAGACAGGGTGCGTTCCGGTACATTTTTATGGACACTGCTATGGCAATGGGAATTGCAGCGGCTCAACGTATGGTATCTGAAAATCCATATAGCAAAGAGCGAATACGCTTGATGCGTTCAGAGGCGGGATTATTGGAGAAAAATTTCGTGGCAGTATCGGGGTAGGTAAAAAAATTTTTGCGAACTGATTGAGACTGAGTCTTAGGTTGATTAATAAAACAACAAAATGAGCAACTGGCGAACATGAGACGACTACGCGGTGATTACCCCGGCGTGACATAATTTGGCGTACATGTAAGGAGTTTCAAACTTTTGCAACTCCTCTCTATCGATAGGACAAGCGTTCCCGCTTGTCATTATGATGTCAACCGAGGACGGTTGGCCTGCCTTATGGGATTAAGGGTTGAGTAAATCGGTCATAATGCACCCCACTGCCCATGTAGAGTGATCAGTCTGGTCGCCATACAATGAGAGGTGATTAAGGTCGCTGCCGAAGGCAGCCTAATTTGGTATTTCTGATTTTTAGGAGAAGAAATGCGTAAAGGAAAAAAAATATTTTGTGGATTGTTGTCAGGCGCTTTGTTAAGTGGTGCAATGGCTCTTGGTCCACTGAAAAGTGTTTTTGCCGTTGAGATGGTTGATACCGTTGCAAAAAATCCGACCGAAATTCCGCCACCGATAACACGGAGTTGTCCAACTAAGGTTACGGTGGATTTGGTTATTAAAGAGGTTATGGCCGAATTAGCCCCCGGAAAGCAGTTTTGGTTCTGGGGTTTTGCAGAAAAAAAAGATGACGTTGTGGGGCCATGCACGGTGCCAGGTCCCATGATACGAGTCATGGAAGGCGATACGGTCGTGATAAATCTGACCAACGATTCGAATAATGTGGAACCTCATAACATAGACCTTCATGCTGTTATAGGTCCTGGCGGTGGCGCTGCTGTTACAGAGATTGAACCCGGCGAGACCAAGACATTGCAATTCAAGGCAATGAGGACGGGCGCTTATATTTACCACTGCGCTGGTGAAGGGATGCCATGGGAACATGTAGCCTACGGGATGTACGGCCTGATCATGGTAGAGCCACGGGGAGGACTTAAAAAAGCATGTCGGGACCTCAAAAATCATAACGGAACAGTAGAAAGGGAGTTTAAAGAATTCTACATTGGGCAAGGTGAATGGTATATAAAACCCGGTGTTGAACACCATCCAGATATCGAGGGTTATTCCCTTGACGAGGATAAGGCCATGTCTGAGCATCCCGACTACTTTACCTTCAACGGCCATACAAAGGCCCTTGCCGAGCCATCAATATACGGCAATGCTATGACGGTAAATCAGGGTGATATGGTTCGCATTTTCTTTGTTAACGGAGGGCCTAACATTGGCTCCAACTTCCACATCATTGGTCAAATCTTTGATAAGTTTTATCCGGGGCATTACCGGAGTGCCATAAGGAACGAGGAGACGGCTTATATTCCTCCGGGGTCTGCCGCCGTATTTGAATTTGAGGCATTAGTGCCAGGGCAGTATCTCCTGGTCGATCATGCCCTCTTCCGGGTGCCAAAAGGCGCCGCAGGATACCTGCACGTGAATAAAGCAAAAAAGTGGCCACATAATATTTATAGTCCGGAAGCGATGGGGTCGGGGCATTGAATGATAGTGAGAACAATTTGTTATGACATTCGTTTATTAGATAATAGATGGAAGGAGGAATTAAAATGAGTTACAGGAAAAAAATTTTCAATATGCAGCTCTTTGTTGTCGCATTTATAGGGTTACTTGGGTTCATGAGCGTCTCAGATGTAATAGCCAAACCGCTTCCGGGAGGGACTCTGGATCCATTAAGCATCCCCAAGTACAGAGAACCGCTGGTCATTCCTCCACCGATGCCCAGGACTCCTTCACCCGCTGATTTCTCCGGCGATTACTATGAGATATCGGTGCGGCAGTTCAGACAGCAGATTCTGCCTGCCGGCATGCCTAAAACAACGGTATGGAGTTACGGATCTGAAACAGACCTGGCGGGCACTTTGAATTACCCGGCTTTTACCATAGAGGCTACCGTGGGCATACCAACCCGGGTCAAGTGGATCAACGGCCTGGTAAGCGGAAAGGGTAATTATCTCCGTCACCTGCTTCCAGTAGACAAGACCCTTCACTGGGCTAACCCTGGAGCCGGGACAGGTAAACAGGACAGCCGGGGTACAGGTGTTTCCTTATATAAAGGTCCGGTTCCCATGATTGCTCACTTGCACGGCGGGAAGAATCTGCAGCAGTTCGACGGATACCCTGAGGCCTGGTATCTCCCTAATGCCAAGAATATCCCGGCACGTTGTGCGACCACTGGGTCGTTTTTTGATTATTTCAAGAATCTGCCCGCCAATACTCTGGGAAGTCAGTGGGGGGCTGGGGCCGCCGTCTTTGAGTATGACAATCAGCAGGCTGCCGCGACCCTGTGGTACCATGACCACACCCTGGGTATGACCCGTTTGAACGTCTATGCCGGGCCGGCGGGTTTCTACCTCTTACGGGGCGGTGCCTACGACGCCGATCTGGGATATATTCCACCGGGATCTCGTCCGGACATAGTTACAGAAATCCCCATAGCGATTCAGGATCGCTCGTTCAACAAAAACGGTTCTCTGTTCTATCCGGGACGCCGGAGGTTTTTCGACGGCTTTAACGGTCCGTTTATTCCGCATAGCGATGTTCCGCCACGGTGGAATCCGGAGGCATTCTTCAACACGATGGTGGTAAACGGCAAGACCTGGCCCGTGCTCAATGTGGAACCCAGGCGTTACCGCATCCGGTTTCTGAATGGCTGTAACTCCCGCTTCCTGATCTTAAAACTGGTAGAAGACCGTTTTGCAAAAAGACCTGCAACCGCAGATATGAGTTTCTTGCAGATTGGCGCGGACGGCGGCTTTCTGCCGGACCCGGTAACAGAAAGTCAACTACTCATGAGTCCGGGGGAGAGGACAGATGTCATCGTTGACTTTACGGACAAAAAAAATGAAACTTTCTATCTCATCAACGAGGGTCCTGACGAACCGTTCGGCGGAGGCGTGCCGAATACAGATTTCCCGGCAGCCGATCTCAACACTACCGGCCAGGTGCTTAAGATTGTGGTTGGGAATTTAATAACTGGAATAGAGACGGGCACTATTCCCGCCGAGCTCCCGGATCCGCCGGTTCTGGGTGCGGTTACTAACACTCGTCAAGTGAGCCTCAACGAACTGACCTCTGTATTGCCCTTTGGCGGGCCAATTTCCGCTTTGCTTGGTACGGTCAACCTTGCGGGTCCATCCGGGGTGCATTTTATGTGGGACGACGACGTCACGGAGAACTCTGCGGAAGGTGGCGTTGAAGTTTGGGAAATGTACAACTTTACTGAGGATGCTCACCCCATCCACATCCACCATGTTCAGTTCGAGATTGTCGGTCGCGAGCCGATAGGGGGTGGTACGAGCATCGTTGGCCAGAACACTCCTCTGCCGGGGGAGACGGGCCGTAAGGACACGGTCATTGCTTACCCCAATGAGATTACCCGGGTCAAGGCCTTGTATGGCACAGGTGGTCTGTTCGTTTGGCACTGCCACATCGTGGAGCATGAGGACAATGAAATGATGAGGCCGTACTTCATTGGCGATCCGGCTGACTCTCCGATTCCAGTGCAGTAACAATGCATGTAACATGAAAAAAGAAACACATCCGTTTGATTTGCCTGATTAACCTTTTATGTAAACTCCGGTAAGGACAACCGGACCCCATGCGGGAGAGGCAATCTTCCTACCTCTCCCGCAATTTTTAAATGATAAGAGGTAAATGATAAAAAACAGACTCAACTGACAGGGGGGGGCGTACTTTTTGCAAACCTGCCGGTCATAAACACATTTTTCCTGTGTTGGAAATGATAAGCTTAAAAAAGAGCAGAAAGGAGAGAAAACGATGTCCGCAATGATAATCAGCAGTCTTGATAGATTTATTGATATGGCGCGAAAACTGGAAAATTCCGGTGTGACAAACATCCATTTGTGCTATGCAAAAAGCACGGAGACGTTAGATCTGTCAGTCGTAGCCCTCGTGCCGTTTGTTGATTATGTGATCGTAGGAGAAGACGCCCATAGTTTGCCGTATCTTAAGCATATAATCACGGAGGCGCAACTCCGGCATATACCAGTTTTGCCGGAAGAACGTATTGCAGCAGTAAAAAAGTAATTATGAGAAACGTGTCATCATAAAACGAACACGGAGAATTAGACATAAGAATAAACTTTTAGAGAAGGAGAATAGACATGGCCCCCTTGAGTATTTTGCCGGGAAGGATAAGGCTTGAAAGCCAAGAACTTGTTGGAAAACCGCATGTTTGCAGGTATTTACAGAAACACATAATGCATTATTTACATGGATTAACGGAGATGACGGTAAATCACAAAACAGGGAGAATACTGGTCAGGTTTGATGAGTGCCAGATTGACAGACAGGACTTAACGCAGCGTATCAAGCAGATTATGCATGAAGCTGTGGAAAACGCGTCAGAAGACGGGCAACTTTCGGCAGTGGAAAAGAATTCAACGCCACTCGTCACAAGGCATGCCTTGCATGCCATAACTGATATGGTTGCCCATGCAATATTTCCAAAGCCGTTGAATACCCTGATTCCAATGGCAATAAAAGTAACGATGGGAAGGTAATGTTTGATGTATCATGGGTTAATTTTAAGTACAAAAGGAGGGCTTTGTGGGAGAAAAAGTTGAGGAAAAAGGAGAAAACAAAAACAATGAAAATGAAAAGGGGAAGCATATGAGTGGTTTTTTCATAAGCAAGCGCAGTCTCTATCTGGCAGCAGGCGGTGCTTTGGGTGTCCTTGCTGCTATTGGAATTGGTAAGTTGTCAAAGAGAATGAGACCTGCTGCGGTTGGCGTTACAAAGGAAGGCCTTGCGTTTAAAGAATGGCTGATTGCAAATTATGAAAAGGTGAAAGAGGATATAGAAGATATTGTAGCAGAGGCAAAACATGCGCAGCAGAAAGACTTTCATACGGCGGCGGAAACAGCCAAAAAAGAGGAAGATATCCTGAAGAAGGTGGAACAGATGGTAGAAGAGGCTTTAAAGCAAAAGTCTAAAAAGGAGGGGGCTTAACCATGAGTATTATCAATAAGACAAGAACGTATGTCGGTTCGCTGCTTACCATCGCTGGCGGTGTTAGTGCAGTCCTGGCCGGGGCATATCTATTTTCCAGAATTAAGGAAAAACAAGAGAAGGAAGTCCGGCTTGAGAGAATAGAGCAAATACTCCAGAAACTGGCGGAGGCGCAGAAAAAGAAGGGATGAAATTTCGCATTGTTCACAATCTCCCGCATAGGATGAGGATTACTCTTGCCTTGTCTAAAAGACATATTCCGGACAATTCCCAGATAGAAAGATTGTTTTTGGCTGTTGATGGGGTACAGAAGGTGTCTTTCAATGGCCGAACCCGAAACCTATTGATTAGGTACAACGGCAATGGCGCTGTGAGAGGTGTCTTGTTAAAGATAATAAAAGAGGCGTCTTTAATTTTTGTAACAAAAGAAAATTTTAAACAAAACAAACTTGACCAGAAAAAAAAGGCAGTGGTGTTGTCGGGAGTTTTGTTGATTGCAAGGCCAATTATACCTTTCATACTAGCGCCATTATTTGCACTGTATGGCGCCATGCCTGTCTTGAGAAAAGGTTTCAGGGCAACCCTGAACAGGCGTCTGAACGTTGATACCCTTGACTCTGCAGCGATAGGCATTTCATTGCTGAGGGGAGATTACCTGACCGCAAGTTTAATAACATTCTTTCTAAAGGTTGGAGATTACCTCGAGGAGCGGATACGCCAAAAATCAAGGGAAAGCCTTTCAAAAATGTTCCAAAATCAGGAAGGATGGGCGTGGATAAAGAGAAATGGCTACGAAATAAAGGTACATATAAAAGATATAGTTGCAGGCGACCGTGTGGTTGTAAGGACGGGTAGCAGTATCCCTGTGGATGGTATTGTGGCGGAGGGTGTAGCGCTGGTCAATCAGTCGTCAATAACGGGCGAGCCTCTATCTGTTCCTAAAATGGCAGGATCTATGGTTTATGCAGGCACGGTACTGGAAGAAGGTCTTCTAACGATAAAATCAATAAAAGTGGGTGATGAAACAAGGGTCTCCAAAATAATCAAGGTGATTGAGGAGTCGGAAGGTTCGAAGGCAGACGTGCAAAACCATGCAGAAATGCTTGCAAGCAAGATTGTTCCCTATAGCTTTTTATTGAGCGGGCTGATATACCTCTTTTCAAGCAATCCATTAAAGGCTGCCTCAGTGCTGCTGGTAGATTACTCATGCTCCATCAAATTGTCAACCCCTTTGGCGCTTATGTCGGCAATGATAGCTGCATCAAAGCGTGGCGTCCTCATAAAAGGCGGCAGATTTATAGAAAAATTAGCGCAGGCAAATATCTTTGTTTTTGATAAGACAGGAACTCTTACCGAGGCAAAGCCAAAAGTATTTGATCTTATTCCTTTCAACGGTTTTAACCGGGAATATCTGTTAAAAAACGTGGCATGTGTGGAAGAGCATTTTCCACATCCGGTGGCGACTGCTGTGGTAAAAAGGGCAGAAGACGAAGGACTTGACCATGAGGAGAACCATGCCGAAGTTGAATATGTCCTTGCCCATGGCATTGCTTCAAGAATAGAAGGCAAAAGGATACTGGTGGGGAGCAAACACTTCATATGTGACGACAATAAGATTCGTGTGCAACGTGAAGAACCAGTAATAAAAGATTTTATGGACAGGGGGTATTCAATACTTTATGTAGCCGTGGAAGATAAGCTGGCCGGTGTTGTCGTCATTGAAGATCAGGTAAGAGAAGATGCACAAAAATTTCTTAAGACGCTTAAGGATTTGTGTGTGGGGCGAATCATCATGCTTACGGGTGACAATGATGCTACTGCACGGAATGTGGCAAAAAGGCTTGGGATAGAAGAATACTACGCGCAGCTCCTTCCGGAAAGAAAGAGAGAAATAATTAAAGATTTAAAAGACAATGGCTATGTTGTTGCAATGGTTGGAGACGGTATAAATGATTCCCCTGCTATTTCGTATGCAGATATTGGTATATCTCTGAAGCATGGTGCAGATATCGCCAGAGAGG
>CAZBCT010000060.1:0-5579 GCA_964490485.1 uncultured Candidatus Brocadia sp.
TATGCCAATTATAGAAAATGCTTCGCCCCTACACGGCGCGGTAAACATCGCTATTGTTGGAATTTTTCAAAAAACTAAATTGTTATCTTTTTTTTACCATTGATAATATTATTGGAAATAAAACAATGAATATCTTACTGATGAAACGCTACTTTTTTCCATGTTTTTTTGCATCCATACTTGTGTATAACACCAGTTGCATTTGTTCGGCTCGCAGAGAGTTAAACACAAAGAATGAGGAAATTAAAAACGTCAAGCTTAACCTTCACCTGAAGGAGAAAACGATTGCCGATCTTTTAGATCGTCTTTCTGTAAAAGATCAGGAAATCGGCAAACTTACGGATGAACTGCACAGCGCCAGGCTGACCATCGAGGATCTCAAAAGTAATATAGAAAAACTCAGGGAAATCGATGTCCAGGTAGAAGAGAAGAAGAAAGAAGCTGATAATAGTATTGTAGAAACAATCCCCGCGGATGTCCCTGGGGTAACTCCAAAAACTGAACCGACAATCACCGGGGAAGAGAAAACTAATGAATGAGTTTGAGGTGCGGTAATTTATGTCAGGCGAGAAGATACTTGTTATAGACGACGACACCAATATCCTGGAAGTTATCCAAATGCGGTTACAATCATGGGGATATTATGTTACGGTTGCCCGGGATGGACGGGAAGCAAGAATGTCATTATCAACGGCTTCCTTCCATCTTGCTATCATTGATTTACGATTGTCAGAGGAAGATGGCATAGAACTTATGGAGGAAATTATCCGATGTCATCCCAGTCTTCCCATGATCATTTTAACAGCTCACGGGAGTATTGAGAGCGCTGTTGAAGCTATGAGAAAAGGGGCTTACAGCTATATCACAAAACCATTTAATAATGAAGACCTTTCATTGCATATAAAAAACGCACTGGAAAAGCAGCAGATAACCAAAGAAATCCAGCATCTCAGGAGTCAGCTTGATGAAAGAAATGGTTTTCAGCAAATTATTGGTAATGACCGTCAAATGCAAAAAATCATTGAACAGGTCTCCAGAATTGCTAAAACTGACTGCAACGTATCTATTTACGGAGAAAACGGTACCGGCAAGGAACTCATTGCACGGGTCATTCATTCCAATAGTAATCGTTCAAAAGGACCTTTTATGGCCGCAAACCTCAGTGAAATTCCGCCCGAGTTGCAAGAGGAAGAACTCTTTGGCTGCATACGAGCAATCCGTACCAGTGCGAAAGGAAGGACAGAAGGACTCTTTGTGCAGGCAGACAAAGGGACCGTCTTTTTGGATGAGATTGGGAACACCTCAACTACCTTGCAGATAAAACTATTAAAGGTGCTGCAAGAGGGACTTATAAAACCGGTCGGTAGCGCCAAAAATGTTAAGGTCGATGTGCGGGTCATTTTTGCTTCAACGGCCGACCTGGAAAAGGCAGTGAATCATGGAACATTTCTAAGAGATTTGTTTTACAAAGTCCACGTTGCGCCCATTTGTGTGCCCCCTTTGCGTGAGCGGAGGGACGATATACCTTTGCTGGCCACCTACTTTTTAAAGGGATTTTGTAAAATACTCAAAAAAGATATCATAGGATTTACCCCTGCAGCCCTTCAACGAATGACCCTTTATCATTGGCCGGGCAATGTCATCGAACTGCAAAATAAAGTTGAGCATGCGGTCATCATAACCAATAAAAATGTCATCTCAACTGAGGATATCTTTGCCGGAACCCATGTCCTCAAGAACACCTTTAATTCATATAAAGATGCGAAAGAAAGATTTGAGCGCGAATACCTTGAAAACCTCCTGAAAATAAGCAAGGGGAACGTTTCATCTGCGGCGAAAATGGCAAATCGTTACAGAGCGGATATCTACAAGTTGATTAAAAAATACCACATCGAACCGGAAAGCTATAAAGACAATCTTTCACTATTAAAGGATGTTCCTAACTATAGCGAGTATCTAAGGCATGCTTAAACCTTCCCTGATGGATTAGAAAATTGGTAACGATTTAGTTTTTTGAAAAAGTAGGGGCGAAGCATTTGCCGGCTTGTGTATGAACGCATGTATACCAACGATAGCAAATGCTTCGCCCCTACACTGTACGGCAAACATCGCCATTAATTGAACTTTTTCAAAAAACTAAATTGTTACGAAAATTGACATTTATGATAATTCCAAATCCTTATACCAAAATCGTAGTAATTCAGCTCCTTAAAAAAAATAGCATTGTTCGTTCGACTGAGTGCTTAAGACGAAGTTTGTGTTTATCTGTGTTCAGGAAAAATTCCTGTTCAATAAAATCAATATTCAAGCTTATTTACCCACTCGGGATGCCTTACCCTTTCAACGGCATCATAGGAAGGGGTATAGGGTTTAATGTCAATGAGCGGCGTCCCATCTACCACATCCAATCCTTTGATTTTGAGTATACTTCCATTTCTTCCAATTACTTTTACCGTCGTTATGCCAATTGGATTGGGTCTCCACGGACAGCGGCAAGCAAATATACCAATCTCCGGCACGTCCTTTTTCCCCTGTGGTCTAAGCTTGAGTTTGACCTTATCTACTCTATCTAACCAGTAGATGATGATGAGATGGGAATATTCATCTATCCCTTCCAAACCATCCAAGTACTCTGGGTTAATGACTACTTCCGTGATCAAATCTTGCCAGCCACCAAACTTTGGTTGTTTTATTGGGCTTTTTATATACCCGATAGGTTTTAGTTGCATACTGTTTTGCCCTCAAAGTAAGTGATATTCTTTTCTAGTTTGTGCCGCTATTCCAGGGCAAGCATTGACAGAATGGCCTTTTTACAATCCATGAGGTTGGAGAGGGTCAGGCCAAAGATGCGTTGGCTAAAATTGGGAACCCATGCCCGTATGGACAGCCGGCAGCACCGTTTCTCTCCTTCGGGTGCGTGCGATGGATAAATCGCCACATCGTATCCCGATGCCTCTCTGAGGATATCTTCATGTGCCTCCTGCCAGACCTCTTCATCAATCTCCAAATCCAGCCCAAACCGGATGAAATGTTCTCCCAGCGGCACCTCGCTGTATAATCTGTCTTCCTCCAAATTATCCCGAAACTTTACGAGAAACACCCCATTCCAATTTCCATCAAACGGGAAGTCCTCTGATTCGAGCTTAAAATCGTGCTTTGCGCAGGCAAAATCCAGTATCTGACTTCTGACGGCCTCGATATCAGCCCTATCAGGCCTTCTTTTTTCCTTCATAAAACAGACCTCCTATCTTATCGGTTTTTTTTACTGAGTCCGGAAGGATATAGCTTTCCGGAATTATATCGTTAATGCAGCAAAATCGCAGATGAATCCCTTTTGGCTCCGTTGTGGGCTCAGTTAGACAATTGCCTCGGGCTTCTCGCCCTTGCAATGACATTTGCACGCATACTTATTTCCTACTCCTCTCCTGGGTTATCGTATTACCGTGTAAAATCTTTCTTTTTCGGTAACACCTTAGTTTTTTGAAAAATAGCCCCGTAGGGGTGAAATGTTTATAGAAAAATGTGCCGCTCCGATGGAGCTTGTTTGTGGCATAATGGTTTGCCTATAAACATATCGCTCCTAACGGAGCTTTTCACGGTATTTTTTCAAAAAACGAAACTATTACCTTTTTCGGAAGTTTTTACACCCCTCTTCGTCCCTCTTGATAGGGGGATTTGGTTGCGGCTTTGCTACATTATGACATCTTAATTACCGGTTACCTTTAGTATATTACCATTTTCATCTACGGTGACTCTGCTCACGACAGGAATCTTTGCCCCATCTTCGGCAATTGCAACCTTTTTAAAGGTAAATACCGTTACCTTCGAAGGTATTTTTTGGGGGTGCGATAATCCCAATTTTCTTTCTGCTGTTTGAGGGACACTTCGTTCTTCTTTCTGAACAGAAGGTTCTACATCGGCAAATTCGGGAGAATCTTTTTTTACATATGCAACTACTAATTTCTTTAATTCTTCAGATGATAATGTCATGCTATTTCCTCCATTTTTAAGAGTGGGTCGCCAAACATAACAAATTCCAGCAATGTCTTTTCTTCGGTCTTATCCAGATAACCCTTTCTGCTAACAGATTCGGCGGCAAAGTCCTGTTTTGCTTTAAGAAACGCCTCTCCAAAGGTAAATCCTGTTTTGATACGTTCAAAAAATTTCAGAACGATAAGGTCTGCATCCGTATTCGGCGGAACCGAAGGTCCATACGCAATCTTCGTCGATCCCACAAAACAAGCGGCCTTTTTTTCTAAATATTTCAATGAGATGGCTTCGTCGACGTTTTTGTCAATAATATTTGCCCCATAGCATGCCTCAGTACAAATAATTGCGTTTTCGACGCCAGCATTCGCTAAGTTTTCCGGGCTGAATGCGACCGGGTAATTTGACCCTTCTTGCCCGTACCAATTTGCAGAGTCTTCCGAACCGTGAAGATTAAAGTAAAAATATCCTTTTTGATTAATCCACTCAGTTTGCAGACTGTTTTTAATGACCGGAGGAGATAATTTTAATTCTTCATCATCTTTGATTTTACCATAAACACTTACTGACGCTCCTTGCCAGACTGCTGCAGAATAACCAAAGGAAGATTTCCTCGCCCTTTTTACCCTTGAAATAACTGTCTCCAGTAAAGAAATAAAAAAATCGGCACTGTTGGAGTTATCATCGGGCAACCTTCCCAGCGAACGTTCAGGGATGAGCACATCCTCATCCCGTGAAGCATAAGGATTGTCAGAGTAGACTATCGTGTCGCCGTCATTTCCACACGGATTCGCTATGCTGTGAAAAGGAATTATCTCGTGCCCCCCAAGAATTAAGAAGCTCGTCGGATTCAGTTTTTTATCCAGACTGTCGATCAATTCTTTGATTTTAGCAGGATTTTTGGGATCGACCGGAGTTAATCCGTAGGCAGACAAACGACTTGCATCATCCACATATATCATCATTGATGATAAACCGGAATTGTTTAACGCCTGAATGTAGTTGTTAATTTTTTGTTCGATCTGGTTAAATGCACTTTGTCCGTATTTATTGAGCAATCGCTCTTTGCTACTGATGATAAGCGCTGATGGTTTAAAACCTGAAGAAGCTGCCAGGGTAAATTCTCCACTACCCCGGTACGAAAAAACCATGAGATAATAACTACCCTTCTGTGTGGTATCAATGGTAATAGTTTCTTGAGAGCTGCCGCTAATGCTTTTCCAGTCATAGTCATTATTCGTGGGACGTTTTCCATATTTTACATAGAGGTCAAAATCTGCGTCCAGCGGCCCCGACAGATTCACAATTAATCTCTGGCCTGCGTCAGATTTCAAGAGGTAATAGACAGCCTCTTTGCCTCCCTCTATTTTCCCCTGCACTTGTTGGCCATAGGTTAGCTCAACTTCTTCAAAGAGAATCTCCGTGGATAAGCTAAACTTTCCAGAGCCTCGGTATGCATAGATCAAAATGCAATAACTTCCTTCTTTCGTTGGACCAACCGTAAGCGTTTCATCTTCTGATGCTGTTATCTGCCGAAAGTCCCAATGAGTGAGAGTAGCCTCATCACCATATTTTACATACAGGTCAAAGTC
>CAZBCT010000060.1:5679-18137 GCA_964490485.1 uncultured Candidatus Brocadia sp.
TGTATGAGAAAAGGGAGCAAAGCCTTTTATAAGCAACCAGATCAATCTGCCCATGTCTTCATCCAGGATATCGTTATGTGCGTCGTCCGGCTTATTTGCACCCGTGTCAGCATCATACCCATCAACGACACTGCTTGCATCAATCATGAGCACCTTCCGTTCAGGGAGTGATGATAATTTCCCGGAATCTGCCTCAACACTATCTGTCCACTGAATTACCTGAAACACATCATCATGCTTTTTGGCAAAGGCTAAGCCATATTTTCCCCCTACATGTCTCGCACCGGTGAAAAAGCGCGCTTGTGGGTTTGCCTTATCAAAGGATGATGTTGTCAGGAAAATTTTCGTCGAATATTCATTAAAATCAGCGTAAGGAGATCCTTCCCATCCTTCTTTTTCAACAAATCTCTTCGCACTAAACGCCCCTTGTAATCCAACAAAAAGATCTACCTGGGACGCTGATGAACCCATACGATATTCTGACTTTATGTACTCCCGGCTAAAAATTGCACGAGAGAGGAGGCGCGCCCCCATACTATGCCCGATGGCAATGACCCTGGGGCTATCATCTTTTGCGCCTTGCTTGTTACAATAGTCTTTCAATTCTTCTTTTGCTGCCAATACCACATTGTGAATAATCCAGTTTGCTATGGTACATCCGATTTCATCTGCATCATCTTGTTTCGTAAAATAACTAAAAATAAAGGATGTATTTTTTTTCAGCCAACTATTTTCAATTCCGAACCATACGGAAGGCCAGGTAAATCCAATCACAAGGGGTTCAAAATAATCATTGGGGCTTTCTTGCTGCCTCACTTTTTTTACATTATCGAGTATTCTATTATAGCGGTATAGTGACTCCTGCTGATTATTATTCCACCCCATGGAAAATACGATGATGTGAGAATATGGCCGTTTCCCGGGGTTCCCATCTATTCTTTTTTTGAGGGTATCGAGTATCTCCATTTTCATTTTTGCGAGCGCAGCGTATCCCTCTTCGTAGTTTAAGGCGTCTTTTTTGTATTCATCGTAGGCATTATAGAGAAAGGATGGCTTTCTAAAGGTATTGTAGGGAAGATTGCCTGGTTTGTCAAAATAACGCGCAACATGGGTAACTAACATTGCCGTGTCATACTTGGTATACTTCTTAAAGTATTCTTCTTTTTTCCGTAACGATTCCTCATTCTGGCTATTTTTATTGATTTGCGTTAATTCAGGTTTCCCGGAAAACCGGTCAGGGTAATATCGTTCGGGAATTCCATTCAATGCGCTTCTTTCTCTTTTTTCAATACCGATGATGTAACCGTCGTTATTTAATGAAAGATGTGAAATACGGGCAAGGTCACTATACGGCAGGTATGTTTGCATTTTATTGTCTTCGTAGATATTACGATTCTGTACATGAGCACATCCGGCAAAGAGTAAGAATGATGCTAGCACGACACAGCATACAGGATTATTCATTGCAACGCTCCTTTTCCTTTTATTTAAGCACCTTCGCGCACATACTGAACTTCTCAATTATTTCTTTCAAAAAGTCTATAAACATATCGCTCCTAACGGAGCTTTTCACGGTATTTTTTCAAAAAACTAAATTGTTACAATCCGGTAAAGCTTGACTTTCATTGGACCACCCTGCTCCGAAGGTGCTATTGTACAGATGACACAACAAAAGACCCATACCGCTTAAAATAAGATCCGTACCGCAGCTTCTCATGCTCATTCCCGAAATGTATACAAACATTTGGTTTCCCACCATATTTCATCCTCAAGGCATGGGGAAGCGTTGTAATCATTTGCTCAAGAAGACCCATCTTCCGGTAATACTTGTGGATAAAATAGAACATAATGTTCACCGTGTACGCGGCGCCCTCTGCATACTTTTCCTCCGCTCCGCGAACAACGACGTAACCAATAGGAAATGGTATGCTTTTTTTATCACGGCCGATACTGACAAACATATCGGCAATCCATATTTCTCCCAATCCTTGCAGAGATTTTCCTTTGCACTTGATATCATCCATTCCATAATTCATCAGTTCGGATTCATCACCAATCCGCCAGCTAATCTTTCTCGAAAGACCGAGGACTTCTTCGCAAAACTTTTGAAAACCGATACTATACGTCCCGATGCTCACCGCCCATGCCCATCGGAAATAAGGCGCTTCTGCCCATCGGTGGAATAAATGCATCCAGCCTTGATTGAGGTGATGGTCGCGATAAAAAGGCTTGTCTAACTGAAGGGCTATGAAAACCCCTTCCATCAAGTGCATCTGCTGATTACAAAAATGGAATATCTTCCGATATCGTTCCTTATCAGCATCCGTTTTTGCGATGGGGAATACCGTATCTGGTTCGCATACCAGTTTTGTTTCGCATTCAACCGCATCTTCATTGCTTTGTGTGCATTTTAAATCGGGGAAAACCTGGTAGGTGTACTCGGCAATATCGGGATCCAGGTACATCTTCTCTATCGTGCTGAGCTGTTCTTGCATCGACAAAAACGTATTCTCCATGCGATACGGAGGCAACAAAGACGTTTCCAGAATTTTATACCACTCATTGAAGACATCCTGATTCGACGCGTCCAGTCCCTTCTCTTTGTCATCCCGTTCCTTTTCGCCTGCAGGAAACCTTAGATTGTCGGATTGTTTCGCCCGGCCCGACTCAAATACCTCCCACCCCTCCAGCGTATCCGCAATATGGTATCCAAGCGCGCGGTACGCCTCAAACTGTGCCTCATTAAAAAACTGGTCACCGGTCGATTCATGAGGGAAATCCTTATTTTTCGAGCGATACTCGCGGATATATTCATTTTCATCGCCGGTGAGGGAAGATTTGATGTAAAGGAGGTAACCCGTTTCTCCCTCTCCGTAATGAATTTTTCCAAATGCACAGTGTCTGTTGGCAAACCCATGCTCTCCTTTTCGCAGGGCATCCAAATCAATATCAATATCAATGCTCAAATCAATACGGGCATAGCGCATCAGCTTTGCCAATCCTCCAAACGTCATATCCGGATCTTCCTCCGCATCACAGGCAATGATATATTTACACCTGCGGCGCAGGAGTTCATAGATACCGAGGTTTTCAATGTGGCCGCCATCTGAGACATTTATGTATTCATCCTTCTCACTAATTAACCCCAATAATTCCCGTAACAGATACATTGGGCCCACCCCTGAAAACGGGCTAAATCTCCAATATTGGATACATTGTCTTACCTTATGTTTCTTTCTCAACAGTTTAACCGGATTTGGCAACCAATATCCCAGCCGGATATTCAGGAGTGTCATAAGAAAGACCAGCGGCTTGATTGTAGCCGTACCCATATTTGGGGCTGCTGCAGCGCCGGAAATGGCCATTGCCGTCCCAAGATTTACATGAGGATCGGCCTTTTCCATATCCTCCGTTCTGCAAAAACCGGTTCGCACACCTCCGCAAAAGCGTTTGCTGAGGATAAAAAAATCCGCATTTCTGCCATGAAGATTGAGATCGCTGCTTCCATGGAGATTAAGCGCCACATTCAATAAATGATAAGGGGCCTTTGTGCCTTCACGATTCAGCCTGCTCAGGGGCTGCTCGTCATTTGATTGAATCTCATTTCCTCCCTCGCTTGTTTGAAACAAGTAAGCCTTGCTCAGTTGATCCCTGTAAAAGCCGTGGAATGAAACGATATTGACATTGGTAAACACCCTGGTGAAAACAAAAACACCGAACGCTGTAACGATAATTGTTTTATAAGGAAAAGGTTGGGCAGGAGGATATCGTTCCAATATCGTGGTGCAGATTATTAAATAAATTATAAAAACAAGGAATGGCCCGATTGCACCCAGGAGATACAAAATCAGTTTACCGCGCAATTTTGAAATATGCTCAGCCGCTTTACCCGCAAAAATAACCGTGGTAAATGAAATAACTGCTGACGCTATGGTCTTAAACTCCTCTATATCCATGATACGATAATATGAGAGCACCATAGGGGCGGACTCTATGATAGCGCATGCAAATACCACTACCAGACCAATTCCAAAGGTATTCCCATATTTTGTGCGACACGACAGTCTTTTTTCAAAAAATACCTGAAGGAGAATAAATAAGATACAATACCCTAAAAACCCTATACCCACACAGGGTGTCCATCGGTAAAATGCCTTCCACTCCCATGTGAAATTGTATTTTTTAATGTACTGTAAAATGGTTGATGTATGCCATGCAATCTGCTTTCCTTCACTTACCTGGGAGATTAATCCTGAGACATCCTCCTTTTTTGTAAACTCCTTGTCTTTTAAATTTTCCAGCAGGACGGGATGAACCCCTTCCGATTTTAATTTTTCCAGAGAATCTTCAGATATTGCGTAAAATGAATCTTTCTCTATCTCACGCAGCTCGCCCCCATAAAAAAATAACGTGAGTAATACTGCCAGTAAAATATAAGGTAAAAGCAGGAGAAGGTTGATAATAGCGCCGCGAATAAAAAAGGCCGGCATCTTGAGCCAGTCAACAATGCCATTCGGCGCAATGTAGTTGCCATAATTTCTTAACTGTTTAAATGCCTGCGGTTCGGGCTTTCCCTTCTCGTGGTGAAAGGGAAATTCCTTCTCGCCGGGCCCGGTTTCCGGATTGTTGAGTAAAGAACTCAGGCATGAACCAATATATCCACCACCTGAAACCGTCGACAGATAGTCAACATGTTTGAGAGCCCCACGCGCTGAAAGTACCTGCAGAACACCGAGATTAAATGTGGCGGAACGGATGCCGCCGCCTGATAATGCCAGCCCGACAAGTTCATTTTTTGTAGAGGGTTTTACTTTCCTCAGGAGCTTTCCTTGTTTATCTTCAAGTTCTTTCTGACACGCATCATAATCATCTATTTTTACTTCCTTTTTTTGAAATAACCGGAAGATGGATTTTATTGGTTGCCAGAATTTTTTATTGCTCTCTTGCTGTATTTTTGCAGTATAAAGTTTCTCCTGAGCAGCTATTACATCGTTTACTTCTGGCAACCCATGTATCAGCGCTTTTGAACTTGCTGCATTAAAGACGGTCTTCTTTCTCTTTGCAATTTCTATTATTTCCGTGGGAAACACCGTCTTTAAAAACGGGTCTCTTCCGTGTAGAGTATTACCCTCCATTTTATATCTCCCTTCTTCCGGGATGGCAACCTGAGAATGCATTAAAGTAAACGTCTATTTATCACTGAGGCAGAGGACATCGTGACAAATAACCAGAAAATGGCGATTAGTCCTCACATATCGTGCCTCTTTGTACTATTCAAGTGTGATGGGAATGCCTTCGTTTTGACGTAATTGACCTAAGTTTTCAATATTAATTTTCATTATTACCCCACGAACACCAACTGCAATGGGCCTATCGTAAATACGACGCAACCCTACCCCTGTATTGGAAACCGAAACAACATTTATGGATCCGCCAAGCGTCGATTGCTGCCCGCTCGCCGCATTAAAGTTGTTTATCTTTTGCGCCAGGCTAAAGGCATCATCCTGCTGAGTGATCTCGATATTTTTAACGATAGCGCCACCCGGTGGACTTTTGGTTTCAGATGGAGATTCTGAAACTGCCGATGGTTCTGGGGTACTTCCATCAGCAGGTGGTTCCGTGTCAACAGCGGGTTTCTCTTTTTGATTCTCTGTTGTTTCCTTTACCGTAAGCTTTCTCTCCTTTTTTAGTTCATCAAGTCTTTTTAAAGCATTCAGCATATTATCAGTTATTGGTTCAACTCTGGCGCCGCCTCCTGTCCCCTGGTTGGTGGTAATGCTAATATCAATCGCCCTGGCATAAAAAACCTCATTAATCAATGCAACCCAGACGTAATTTTTACCCATTTCCAGTTCTTCTTCTATCCGGCCTTTGTAAAACCATAAACCAGGAGCCTCACTTATATTTTCCAACGCCTCATTGAACTGAGACCGGGCTAGTATTAGTGTATTAACTAAATATTTTTCTGTACCAGACTCAGGTGTACCGCTTTTATGTATCAGACTTATTGCACCATTCTTGTTCTGAATCTCAATTCCTCTCTCACTTAAGGCGTTAAAAACTTTTTTTAATGGAATGCCGTATGATTCTGCCAGAGGAATTTTTAAAGAAATTTGCTTTATTCTATTGAAAGTTACCCCTCCCGCAACTTGAAAATATTCAATAGGGACCAAGGCATTCAAAGCGGCTTGTGTTATGTTTACTATTGAAAATTCCGGAAATGCCACCTGTCTTAATCTCCGTACATCACCCCCGCTAAAAACACTTTCAGTGCCAGTAGTGGGAACTTCCAAAATTTTTACGTCGGATAAATCGGCACTGGAATTTCCAGACAGAAATGTTTTTGCTGCATCCTTTGCAACATTGCTATTAGACCCAGACGACTTGTTTTGGGGTGATGTACCAGCTTTACTATCTTTTGAATAGAGCGCTGTTGTTTTAGGAAACGAATAACGATTCGCATAAAATTCATTAACTTTTCCCTTTCCCTCCTGATCAAAAATATTGTCATACCAAATGCCCGTATGCCCTAATCCACCAACAAGCTCTACGGTCCTGGTTTCCAGGGGATGTATTGGGAGTAACCAGATATCTCCTGCCTGAATGTCTTCGCGCGGAGGAAAAACAGGGAAAATGCCTTCCTGCGACATGGTTCGTGTCCATTCTTTATAAACAAGATTAGGCTTGTATTCCTTGCCAGCACATCCGGTGAACCCGATAATTACAAGTAAACACAGAGATAAAACAACTTTGCTCATTATCCTCCGTTTACCATAAACAGTGTTACCAATAAAAATCTTTCTCGTATTCATCCTCCCCCCTCCTTTTCACAAGTTTACGTTTTATACTTTTTGCTGACGAGACGATATACATTTCACTATTTTCTCGCATATAATTCTAACCTTTCCGTTGCTTCATCGCACCAGAGTATCATTCCATTACATTTGCACACGAACACCCTAGCTACTTATGTCTTCTTTTTATTATTTTCTAATAGTCCCATAGAGACACATGCTTTTATAGCATTTTCCAGATTCACGTCAAAATATTCCGATAACTTCCCATAGGTTTCAGCCTGAATAAAGTAATTCAGATGATGGACGTGATCAGATGGTTCGTATTTGAAGTTTTTTCCACCCTGAATACCTCCTGGCCAGGGAACAACCATCTTATCCGTGTCGACTACCAAATCATTGGGGGCGCCAAAAAATGTATCTGCAATTCCATCAATGATTTCGTCCTTAATTCCGTCCTGTAGTATGCCCGAAGGCTCAAATTCTGAGCCAATCGTGTTGTAAAACACCCTGCCGCCAATATCTTTATTTTTATTCAAATCTTTAATAAATTCTGAATTTGGATTCATCGCCCAGATACCGGGGATTGCCTTTGGATCATCAATCCTTTTGGAAAGGAATTTTATTATCCCGCCAACGACACTGAAAAAGATTTTCATGGGCGCTCCTCCGGCAAGAAAGAAGACATTGGTCAGGTGGTTGATCATCTTTGCCAACGAATCCCATTTGCCAGTGTCGGCAAGACTTGTTCCACCTGCCGGACATGCTACCATGATTACCTTGTCAACGTACTCATATCCTCCAGAAAGTTCAACGAACGACCGCAATACCAGCCCGCCCCGGCTGTGTGTTACCACATCAAATTTTACTCCTGCCTCCAAAAGACCGGATTCTTTCAATGTCTTCAGCATGTTTCCGGCGTTATCCGCCGGTGTTTTCGACAGGGTAAAGTGGTCGTATCCCAGGATAACCGGGTATTTCTCTTTTAACGCCTCCAGAATTTTCACCGGCACGCCCTCGTATCCGCCTGCAAGGGAACTTCCCGTGCCATGGATAAAAAGCAATATCTTTTCCACATCCCTCATTTTCGATTTTAAGCTATCCCATTCCTTAACAGGGTCTTTTTTTGATAAATCTTTTTCACCGAACCCCGTGCCTGGATCAATCAGCTTGAAGCCTTCCGTTATTACCCGCTCTTCGAACTCTCCCAGCATCTTATGGATAGCATCAGAAGTGGCTTCCTGGAGAACATCTTTTTCAAAACTGAAGACATAGAGAATCTTGCTCCATATTCCCCGCGTCGTTCTGTCCTGCACCTTAAAAGGAATGGTAAATAACTTCATGCGACGCGTCTCGTCTGCGATCAGCCCCCTGTTGTTCTCGTCGTCATCCTTAAAGTGCCACGACCACACCCCGTCTTCATACGCCAACATAACCGTTTCATTTTCAGGCGCTCCCGGTCGCTTTATCCCCTCTCGCATAACAAGCTGCAAGGGTTTTACATTTTCACTTATGCCTATCGTTCGTTGTTCAGCCGGACAAAATTCCAGGACCTTTTCCAGCTTAAAACGCTCGTCATTTTCCAAAGAGTCCAGACACCCCGGCATATACGCCGCTCCCAGGTCACGCCGTGCGCCATCTGATTTTTTTATTGCCAGTGCCGTCAGTTCTCTCACGGTTCCCGCAAACTCGGAAGCAGGCAAAAGAACAACCCCCTCAGAAATAGCACATTTCGTATGCCTGGAGGTGATATGCCTGCGTTTGATCGTACCACTCTTTTCCCCCTCTTCACCTTTCTCTTCCGGTATCACACCATAATTTTTTGGTGCGTGCCCTAGTTTGCATACTAAGGGGTGTCCATGTTCACAGATAAGTTCTGTGGCAGAGGTTGCAGACAGAAACCTATTATTTATTAAATTGGTATTCCCGAATATTTGTGGAATTTGACTAAAGGAATTAAATGCCAGACTATTTTGCACCCTTTTTATGAGTTCCTGGTAAGTTATCGTACCTCGTGTATCCCGGATTATCTTGCAGAGATTATAGGTAAATGCGCCATTATAGTCGCTGTTAATGAAGGCATCTGCAGAGGTCTGGTCGTCCATACATCCTGACAGGAGGATGTGCTTTGCTTCGGCATGACTGGCGGATTCTGTGTTTTTTTTATCTTCCTTCATTCTTGCGCCCATTCGCTTGACGGAGGCCGGTTGATGATAACTTCTCAATGCAACGTCCGCCGGCGGCTCGATAAAACGTGGCTGGAGTTTTATTTCTCCCGAAGAAATTTGCAGCCTCGAAGTAAGATAGGTGATGTCCCTGGTAGCGGTTCCTGAATGACATGAATCTATACAAACCGTTAAAATAACCCCCTTTGGTAAACGATCGATGATATCGTTAAAGTCGTCATCAAGCAGGTAGGAATCTGGATTCCTGAAATCCATATCATGTAAACAGAGGATTTCATCCAGCCCGTCTTCCAGTTCGTCCCCATCACGATCCTGTATCTGCGAACCATGCCCTGAAAAGTGGAATACCAGGGTATCTCCTTCACGCGCTTCATCCAAAAGCCAATCAAACCGGTTCATCAGGTTGTTCCGGGTAACGCTCTCATCAACAATCGTCCGGATTTCATCTGTCTGAAACCCATAAAAACTCGTCAGAATGTCCGCCATATTGCGTACATCATTGACACAGCCATTGAGAGACGTCACGTATTTATACTTATTAACTCCCACCAACAACGCCTTCTTACCCATTTATTCCTCCTTGCTATAAAACAATTCCCCCCGGTTGCTCGTACCATTCCATAGTTGAAAACCTTTGACTTCGTTTGACTGCTCGTCAATTTTGAAGAGGACATAATCAATCGACTCCTGTTGTCCAAACACGATCTGCTTTTTTTTGTATCCGCCAGGCACAATCCTTCTTCGCCACGTGCCGGTATTTATATAGTATTTCTCCTTGCCGTTCTCCACATTCAGGAGTTGAACATAACTTTCGTGAGTGTGGCCGAACAGGACGTAGTTGCACTGGTATTTTTCACACAATTTCAATGCTTCCAATGCATTCTTGTCCGTGTCTTTTATAAAATCCCGCTTGATTTCTAAAAATTTTTCATAGATCCGTTCAAGGGTAGTGTCGGTAAAATGCTTGAACGCTATCTCAAGTTTATCAGCATCGTCAGGAAACAGACTCAAATAGTTATGTTTTTGCATCCAATCTTTAACAAACGCATTCTTAAAAAATTGATCAGACAGTCTTTTCCATGTGTCGATCAATATATCCTGATTTTTTTTAGACTTTAGAGAGCTCTTCACCTGGTCAATCCAGTAAGGAGTAATGGTAGACGGCCGGAGATTATCGATCTCCTGAAGGTCGTGATGCACCTTCGGATCATCAATAACCTTTTTAACCTCTTCGGGGTATTGATTGATTAAAAGGGTTACAATTGCATCACCGACAGGCAATGCATTGTCTTCTGTCTTATTGTATACGTCATAATTATTGCCATGAACTGCATAGATAGGCAATCCATCTACACGGTACTCCCAGGGGAACGGTTCACCCTTATTCTTTACATAGGTAATTCCAGAAGCCTCCCGGATTTTCTCTCTGATATCATCATAACCTTCGCTATTAATAAGACGATCATGGTTGCCCATGATATAGGTAATCTTTACTTTCTCGTCTTCCTTGTATCCTTTGAGCATATCAAAGACTGATTTATTTTTCTTGATAACATTGTTTAATACTTCCTCCACCTTATCCTTTTTCTTCTTTGAGTCTCCTGCCCACGGCTGCATATCTCCCGCCCAACGCGTCGAGCGAATTACATCGATAAAATCACCGAGTATGATTATTTCCAATTTTTCAGTTCCGCCTGCGTTGTCTACGTCTCCCTTAATATCGTTCCAGAAGCCCTCAAGCGTACCGGCAGTAATATTGTGATCACCTGTGGTAGCATCAGACAAATGAACATCACTGAAAAAGACCTTTATAGACATATTTCCTCCCTCCGCCTTTTCTTTTTTTATAATTAAAGTTATATTATAACTTCTGGCTATTGAGAATAACTGCTACACTCATTCTTTGCCGTAATTCTCAGCAATCCCTCTATGAAACTTTTTAACATGGCACCTTCATGTATTCTCCGTTTCTTAGAAATAACCCTCTTCCAACGATATTCCTCAGAAACCCTTTCATATCAACCCATCCATTTGTTCTGTATTACAAAAAAGACGGGAAACATCCCTTAGGCGCTGAAGACAGCAATAATTTTTCGAACTTTCTATCTTTGTCCTTTCGCGATTCACATCCTCCACCTGTTTTCAGCGTCACCACACCACCGTAAGCAAACCACTCATGGTCATTCGCACATCTAAGGAAACAACCCCGATAGCCAAGGGGTGGGGCAAACGGGCATTCACCTGCCAAAGGTTCCAGCAAATCCCATAGTTCCTCTAATCTTTGTGCAATAACCTCCTCAACTTGCCATGCTGGGTCAGCTCGCCCCGAAAAAATATAGACGCCCCCCTTGCAAGATTTCTGACCTTTATTTAATTTTGATATGCCCATGCATTACAACCATAAAAGTGCAAAAATTGGTATACGGTCCCCGGTCTGCCTTACGTGGATCCGGAATTGTTACAGCGCTATTGTCGAGGTTTGTAACGGGTGTACCGCCAGGTTTATGCGTCCAGTAACCGTTACGACCCTTCCGGTACCAATGGAAGTCCCATCCGGGCGCAACTACCAGCGCCACGAGGTGCCCTTCTTTTGGACATTTGTTAGCAGCTTTGGGACTATCAATCAGCTCGTCTTTTATAGCCGCAGACTTGACGTCGGTGCAACTAAGTGTCGCATAAATTGCTCCCGCCGCAAGGCCTGGTTGTGCAAACGTGTCGGTACGGTAGTTGGTAGCATAGTTATAGCAGTTATTAAATGGCTGCCTCTGTGGGACATTCCACCACGCAGGTTCATAAAGAGGGGCGCATTTACACAGATTTTTCGCTGGCCAAACGACGGGGCCTTTCCACGGCCACTTTACCCTCAACCCACGAAACCGTTCTATCTCCTTCCTCATAAATCCTGGAAACTCTTCTCCCAGATCGAGTTTTCTAACAGGCCCTGTACCAAAGACAAAATCCTCGAAAGCTTCATCTGTTGCACGATGAGCGAGACGCGCACCCAGCATATCACCATGAACCAGACGAAACACCTTTGGAAGATCTTTAACGGGCTCCCCGGTCTGCTCTATAATCAATCCACGATATCCCAAGGTTGGTTCCGGCGGAAGCCCTTTTTCTCCTTTTTCAATCCTTCGCACAGGTTGTAATCTCTTAATTGCTTCTTGAGCTTCCTTTCCCGTGAGCTCAACAACAGGATTTTCTCTACCACTGAAAATATCAATCGTAATCCGCAGTGACATATTACCTCCTCCTTTCATTTTTTAAAAAGTAACATTGTATGGGTTCTTTTGCGAGCCTTTGGCTCATGAAGGTTTATTCAGTAAATAAAAAAGCCTTACTGCAAAGATTTTTTCCAAACATCTTCGGCAGTAAGGCTGTCTTTATTCCCGGGAATCGTGTTTTTTAAACCACTTCCGTGTAGGCTTAAAGATCCACTACTTTGCGCCCCCTGATCACTCAGGGTTTACCTTTGTCG
>CAZBCT010000061.1:0-18086 GCA_964490485.1 uncultured Candidatus Brocadia sp.
TTGCCAGTTTAGGTATGTATGCATGTATGCCACTTATAGCAAATGCTTCGCCCCTGCACTGCGCGGTGAACATCGCTATTATTGGAATTTTTTAAAAAACTAAATTGTTACAAGCATTCCTGTTCTGATTTGATCACGGGAGGAGAATGACACCAAATGAAGCATGAAAATTTCAATGATGCAGAGGCACTGAAGATTGCAATGAACATCGAGGAAGAAGGTCTGGAATTTTATTCTATCCTCATGAAAAGCGCAAGAGACGACAAGGCAAGGGACATCTTTTCAAAACTTGCTTCCGCTGAGAAGAAACATTTTGCACTTTTTCAAGAGATGTATTCTAAAATCACCTCCCCGTCAAATCCGGTGCAAGGGTGTGAAGATTATACCGTGGACCTGTATTTGAAAGATTTGATAGAAACGGGCGTATTTACGAAAAAAGGAGAAGCCAGGCGGCTTGCAACAGAAATAAAGACGGATATTGATGCGCTGAAAATTGGTATTCAGGCGGAGAAGGACTCTATTCTGTATTATACGGAGGCTGCAAAAAACACCCGGCACGAAGAAGGGAAAAAGGCATTTGAACAACTGACAGATGAAGAGAAAAAACATTTAAGGATATTAACAGAACACCTGAGGATATTAACGAAGATACCGCAATAATCTACTACCGCACGTATTCACCGGCAATTGGCGGTAATGATAACATCGGCAGCTAAGTAAGGTTGGGTAAAGCGGAGCACACCCAACAAAAACATGTTCCCATCAACAAGCAGGACGGAGAAGATGGGTTCACTTCGTTTAGCCCATCCTACTTGACTATTACCCACAAACTACCGGCAGTTGAGGCTGTGGGAAAATCCCACCGTTATTTGCCCTGATAAGACAGAAACTTTTGGAACAAGGTCTGGATTTATTGTAATGAGTTGAAATAAGGGAAGTGAAATATTAAAATAATGGTAACAATTTAGTTTTTTGAAAAAATACGAACCTTTATTTGTGATCCACACGAAACGGCATACGTAGCGTGGGTGGTGTCCCCCGCTGGCGTGGGTGAGGGGGTGAAGTTTCCCATACAAGCCGACCACACCTGCCTGCTGGCAGGCGGGAGAGATTATCGTTACATTTTCCAAAGAATGATAATAAATAAGGAGGTGCTATGCTTGACAGACGTGAATTTTTAACAATAACAGGCGCAGGAGGGGCTGCCCTGTTATTCGGTATTCCAAACCCTTTACATGCATCAACAACAGAAAAGGAGGAAAAGATTATGCCGTACACAGCAAAGGATTATTCAAAACTTATCGGGATGGAAGGGTTCAGTGAAACGATTCTCAAAAATCACTTCACCCTCTATCAGGGATACGTGACAAACACGAACAAGGTGCTCGACATTCTCAGTCAGATGCTGAAAGATGGAAAGACAGCCACCCCGGAATTTGCCGAGCTCAAGAGGCGTCTTGGATGGGAGTTCAATGGAATGAGGCTCCATGAATATTATTTTGAAAATCTTGGGAAAAAAGGCGGTATTAACAAAGAGGGTGCGCTTGCCAAAAAGATGACAGAGGAATTTGGAAGTTACGAGATGTGGGAAAAGGACTTTAAGTCAGTTGGCGCGATGAGGGGGATCGGTTGGGCTGTTCTTTACCAGGATAACGCCAGCGGCAGACTCATCAACTTCTGGATAAACGAGCATGATGTTTCTCACCCGGCCGGATGTAACCCCCTCCTGATCATGGACGTATTTGAGCATGCATTCATGATCGATTACGGTCTCAAGAGGGCAGACTACATCGAGGCTTTCTTCAAGAATATCGATTGGTCAGCCGCAGAGGCAAGGTTGAAATAAACCAGACTAGCCCTGTCAGGGTTAACCATTGCATCTCGTGCTTCGGATTTTATCCTTTCCCACCTTTTCGGATTTGGATATGCTTTGAAAAAATCGCGATTCACTGAAATTTTTATCCAGCATAATGCCATTGACAAATTCGGATTTATGGAATGGATTTTTTCTCCCGGCATGTTATTTCATAGCCAACACAAATGGTGGGAAAAAGGTGGGATGCGCCAGCGGCCTCATGAAGGTCTGGATTTCTGTTTTTACCGTGACATGGCAGGTCAAAACCACAGCCTGAATGAAAAAACAAAGATTCCGGTGATGTATGAGGGCGAAGTTGTGGGTATTCATGATGATTTCATGGGAAAATCTCTCTTTGTAAGCCATGACTTCTGTGATGAATATGAAAACAGGCTTCATACCATTTACGGCCATACAAATCCATATCCTGGTGTTAATGTTGGAAGGGTTTTTCGGGAAGGAGAGACGATTGCTGTGATTGCAGCAGCCAGAAAGAAAGACACACAGATTATGTCTCATTTGCATATCTCTGTTGCATGGTTGCCAAAATCTTTTCCTTACAACAGGCTTAGCTGGGAGACGATGGGTGACCGTGGTGTCGCGACTCTTTGCGATCCCCTGGAGTTTGTTGATGGTAACTATACTGTAAAGCAGGAAGGTATTGCTTGATACCATGTAAATTTTACTTTGATAACGGGGTGAATACCTCACGAATTACCCTCAACAGGGGACTTTCTGATTTGAAGTTTGGAGGCTGATCATGAAAAAATCTTTAGGCGCAAAGACTATCGTATACCCAACACCAGTACTCATTGTGGGGACGTATGACAAGACGGGAAAACCAAATGCCATGAATGTTGCATGGGGGGGACTGTGTTGTTCCAGTCCGCCGTCTGTGGCGATTTCTCTCAGGAAGGCCACGTACACCTATGGGAATGTCGTGGAGCGAAAGGCCTTTACGATAAATATCCCTTCGGAAAATTATGCCAAAGAGGCCGATTATTTTGGGATTGCTTCCGGAAGCAAAGAAGACAAATTTTTTGCAACAAAACTCACTGCGGTAAAGAGCGATCTCGTGGATGCCCCTTATATCAAGGAATTTCCCCTTATTCTGGAATGTAAACTCATGCACACGATTGAGATCGGATTACACACCCAGTTTATTGGTGAGATTATGGATGTCAAAATTGAAGATTCAGTGTTCGGAGAAGGTGGAATAATCGACATAGAAAAAATGCATCCCTTCTTCTATGCCCCGGAGATCCGCGCCTATTATGGAGTTGGCAAGTGTTTGGGAAAGGCATTTTCCATAGGAAAGCAGATTAAAGGCATCTGATACAAACAGGGTAATGGGTGATTGCCGGATATCAAGGAGAATTTGCTGGCTTTTACACCTCACCTGTATTCCTCATAAGCGCAAACTTATATTTGATATACTCAGGGTATTCACAAAATGTGATTTTTAAATTGATAGATTCTTAAGCGACCGTATAGATAGTTTCCAGTGAACGACATTGTTTTGCATAATCTTATCATGAGGAGATTATGATAAAAATAGAGTTTGCTGCAGAAGACATACGGGCTTTAAATTATGAGCGATACCATCATCCGCAGACGGAAGGAATCGGCGCTACGCCTGGAAAGATGCATTCAAAGAAAAAGTCGTTTCGGTTTGTATCTTTTAAAACCCGGACTAATTCAACAAAGATGCCTGGTCTGATTATGCTCGTGGCATCGAAGGAAGAGGATTAAACTTTACTGCACAACGTATGATCTCATTTTTTTGGGGAGGAAATGAATTATGAGAAAGAGCAAATATCTGTTAGCTGTAGGTGTTGCTTTGATGATGCTCTGCGGTGTCTCCGGCGCTGTTTTCGCCGAACCTGCCTGGTCAATCGAAGGTGAATATTTTGAGGGTTGTACCTGCAACCCCGGCTGTCCGTGCCTCTTTGGCAGCGAACCCACCCATAACAAGACGTGCAAGATTAGCGGTGTCTTTCAAATTCAAAAGGGTAATTACGGGCAATATTCACTAGCTGGCCAAACCGTCATTGGCATAACGGACTTAACGGCACAGCCTGACAAGAATTGGATTGTCTTTTATATAGATGAAAAGGCCGCGGCTGTTCAGAAAAACGCATTACTGGATATTTTTCAAAATCATGTATTTGGCTTTGCAAAAGTACCGGCTGAGAGGATTACCGTAAGATATGTACCTATTCATGCGGAGTCTTCCTCATGGCATAAGAAGGCAGTGGCGGCAGACAACCTCATTTTAGACGTTGAGTTACTTCATGGCACAGGGAATCCTGACAAACCTACCCAAATTGTGAACAAGAACTTTGCGATCTGGGCAAAGGAATTTGATATGACATTGGATATGGGAAAGGCCGTTACGCACCGGTTCCGGGAAGGCAACCAGGAGTGGAATTATGACGGACGAAGCGGCTTTGCCACGGCATTTCGTTTTACCGGCAATTAAAGCCTAATCAGGAGCCCAACCCTCCTTTCGGGTGCTTTATGCTCAAAATACCGTGACCCCCCCAGGGAATTATGCCATTTCTGTCATCCCGTACCGAAACTTCGCCTTGATTGCAGGATTTAGGTATACACAAGATGTTCATAAAAGGTGAAATTTAAATTGGTAACAGGGTGGCACGGACAAACTCCGTTTGTCCGTGTTGGACTTGCGCGACGTTGTTTACGAAGTATTCATTTTAACATTTGGATAGACAATACAAGGCAGACCACGTAAGGACAAGGCATTAAGCAGTATTGCAAAAACACGGACAAGCATAGCTTGTCCGTGCCACCCTGTTAGATTATAGCGGCTCTGTATCAAGTTTATAAATCACAAATTGTGAGCCTCTTGAGTATAGTAATGTTGTCTAGACAAGAACGTTGACTGCCTGGATAATTGACAATCTGTTGAGAAAGGTTATAGAGAGTATGAAAAGTACTTTGCGCTGGTCTCTCCTGGCAATATCTCTGGTACATTTGCCCCCCCTCGTTGTTTCCGGTGTCGAAGTGGGGAGCGCCTTTGTTGATTTTAACCTGGAAGACCCGCATGGAAAGAAGTATTCACAACTCTATTTACAAGATAAGATAACCCTTGTTGTTTTGCAAAGCAAGACAACCCTCCAGGATGCAATCCGTTGTAAAACCGAGTTAAAAAAGACGATCCAGGATAAACCGTTGGTACAGATGATTTCGATCATGGATTTGAGGAAGAGACCTGCACTGATTCCAAAAGGGGTACTTAAGTCAAAAATTTCAGCACAAGACCAGACGTCAAAAGATATTCCTTTTCTTTTGGACTGGGATGGCGCTGTAACCAAGGCACTTGGAGGGGTGGATAACAAATGCAAAATACTGGTTGTTGATCCGGCGTTAAAGGTAGTCTATCATCAGGAATATCATAAGCCGCCGATTGATGTTGAAATAAAATCCTTAATAATCCGGTTGTCCGGCGAACAAAAATAAGACCTCTGGCAGGAGGGTGTTGATCCTGGCCCCGGGTTATAGGAGTGCGATTGGATGCACGTTCTCATATGCCCGGGAAGGTATTGTGGAAAGATTGCGGTTACATTCCAGAAATTGGCAAAACGCCTTACCGCAATAGGCCAACGACCTGCTCTCAAAATCCTCTTAATCCCAGCTTAATTTCTAGTGCCCTGTCAATTTCAGATTAAACCTCAGGTTCCTTCTGTTTGAGCCAACTTGCAGAAGTAGGCGTAAAATATTCTGGTGGGCAGGACAGAGGGTTGCATCTTAAATATTAAATAATCGTCCTTCAAATTTGGTAACAATTTAGTTTTTTGGAAAAGTAGGGGCGAAGCATTTGCTAGTTTGGGTATGAATGCATGTATGCCAATTTTAGCAAATGCTTCGCCCCTACACTGCGCGGCAAACATCGGCCATTATTGGAATTTTTCAAAAAACTAAATTGTTACCAAATTTGTTATCTTTTCACTCAGTTTTGTAAATAATGGGTAGCCCTGATATGCTACTTCTCTTCAGTCTGCAAACTCAACTTTTTGAATCCAAGGCTCTTCAAGGTATCCATGACATCCACAAAAAATTGAAGGACAATACTCTTGTCTGCCCTTATCAATATCGGAATCCCGTTGTCGATTGATTTCAAAGAATTTCTTAAGCCCTCAAGCGTCGTGATGTTTGAATTGAGATAAATGTTTCCGGCCTTGTCTATCTCGATGACCTGGGTCTTTGATGTGTTCGTGGAGCTTTTTGATGCCTTTGGGAGCTCCATCGGGATAAACCCTGTGGCTATGAAGGTCGAGGTGGTAAGGACGATCGTAAGTAATACCAGCATCACATCCACGAGGGGGATGACGTTCATATAATCAAATTCCTTTTCATCCATTCTTTATTTCCCACTTCATAATAATCACCTTCGCCTTCCGCAAAAGAAAATTGTAAAAGACGACCGCGGGGATTGCCACGAGGAGACCTGCTGCGGTCGCCTTCAGGGCAAGGGCAAGGCCGGACATGACCTGCGTTGGGTCCATGGAACCTACCTCTCCCATGGTCTGAAACGTAAGCATTATTCCAAGCACTGTCCCTAAAAGGCCTATGTACGGTGCATTGCTGCCTATCGTAGCGATTAAATTAAGTCGTTTCGTAATTTCGAGCTCAAGGGACTTCTTGTCCTTGAAATCGTTTATGTCAAGTCGCCGGTATATGAAAAATCGTTCCATTGCTATAGCAAGCGAGATAATACTCATAACCATAAGAAGACCCATAATACCATAATCAATTGCTATCTTTAGATCCATACTTATTCAACCTCCGTATTAGATTTTTCCTCTCAATAAGTATACATGAAATAATTCACAAATAGTAACAATTTAGTTTTTTAAAAAATTCCAATAATGGCGATGTTTGCCGCGCAGTGTAGGGGCGAAGCATTTGTTATAATTGGCATACATGCATTCATACCCAAACTGGCAAATGCTTCGCCCCTACTTTTTTGAAAAACTAAATTGTTACCACAAATAAAACTTAAAGACATAATATCTTAACCAGATATAAACCGTTGATAAAATAATCATTTCAATAGTAAGAGGTATTCCATAAATAAGATATTTTTTGAATGATATGGGATATCCTGCCCTTTCCGCAAGGCCAAGGGTAACAATGTTTGCAGACGCCCCTATCGGCGTTGCATTTCCCCCAAGACAAGTGCCAAGCGCCAGAGACCACCACACGGGCATAAGCGCTGAATGCTGTATGATCGATTTTAAATCCAGTCCCGATGGCAATAGTGTTTGTGCCATATCGGTAACAAGGGGAATTACGCTGGCGATTAAAATGGTATTTTCCATAACGGTTGAGGCAATAGCAGAAAACCACAGGATGATAATTGATGTAACAAACATGTTTTCTACATCAGGTTTTATGAATGAAATCATGTAGTCAGAAAGCATAGAGATCAACCCCACCTTAACAACACCAGCTACCACAATGAAAAGCCCTATAAAGTAAAAAAGGGTTGACCACTCTAATTCCCGCAACACGTTTTGAAGATTTTCCTTTGAAATAATAAGCAAAATAGCAGCCCCTAAAATGGCAATTGTTGCAGGTTCCAGATGGGTCCTGCTAGAGAAGATAAATCCCGGGATAACCAGTCCTAGCACACTGAGTGACTTTATGAGTAAACTATAGCTTTTAATCATTTCATATTCATTGATGGCCAGTATTTTTTGCCTTACCTCCTCTTTAACCTGGAATTTTTTGCCAAAGAGAAATTTTATAGTTAAGAGGAAAAATGAAAAAACAAAGAGTACCGCTGGCGTTAAATGATAGATAAAATCCATAAAGGTAAGTTGCACCTTGCTTGCAATCAGGATATTGGGCGGACCTCCAATAAGCGTGGCCGTACCGCCAAGACTGGAGGCCATAATTTCTGACAGCAAAAATGGAAAAGGATCGATCTGCAGTTCATCTGCGATGAGCAAGCTCACGGGAATAAGGATGAGAACCGTGGTTACGTTATTAAGGAAGGAAGAGAAAACTGCCGTAATGCCGGTAAAAAGAATCAGTATCCATACGGGTCTTCCTCTGGCCAGTTTTGCAGACTTTATCGCCAGGAATTGGAATACGCCCGTTTTGCTGAGGATGTTGACGATAACCATCATACCGAAGAGGAGAAATATAACGTTGTAATCAATGGCATATTTCTTGTCATAAAAGGCTTCGTGCTGGGTAACGATGTTGAGCGTCATCATCAAACCGCCGCCAGCCAATGCGACCTTTGTTTTGTCGAGTCTTTCCGTGATAATCAATCCAAAAGATACGATAAAAATACCAGTGGCTATCCAGAAAAACATAGATTAGTTTCCTCATTAACTAAGAGTATCTATAGTAAACGTTCAAAGAAAGTTGTCATTGCGAGGAGGAACGACGAAGCAATCTCCATTCAAGATTGCTTCGCTTCGCTCGCAATGACGCTCACTGTATGTTCACTTCTTGGTAAGAATTTTCATTATGTGCCTGATCAGGTTCATAAGATGCACAATTCCAACGACTTTGCCAGCCTTAACCACAGGAAGGGTATGTATTTTATTAACCGCCATGAGGGCGGCTGCTTTAATTAACGTATCATCTTCCTGCACGGATAAAAGTGTTTTTGTCATGATTTGTGTAATAGCCAGATTTCTGCTTTCAATACATTTCTTTTCTAAATAATTTTCATTCATTGCGGAAATGAGGAATTCGTCAAAAGTTAAATATTTAGGAATAATGGCCTTTACAATATCTGTCTCAGTTGCAATCCCCACCAGGTTATCTTCTGCATCAATGACAAAAACAACGCGATATTTCACCTCATCAAGCATTCTGACAAGATGTTCAAACGTATCTGAGGTTCGGGCAAGATTCGGAGTTGTATCCATAATATCTTTTACTTTCATAATTCCACCCTCCTTTGTAATTATGGTTCTGCATGACAAACAGGACGAGTCGCCCGGTATTTTCCTGTAATCCTGGCAGAGCAAACAACCGTTTTCGTTGATTGTCGTCAGGGAGTAATATTGTAATAAGAGATTCCCTTTTTACCAAGAGCAAAAAGTGTTTGCTGTGACAAATCACCATGTGTGAGTCCCTTTGAACATATCGTTTTGCCTGTCTGGTTTTGCTACTTTCGTCCGGCAGTGTCCTAAGAGCAGGAGTAGAGTCTTGACCTCAGCCGTCAGGTTCTGTTATATATGAAAGGATTGTCATCTCGTGGTACCTGTAGTTATTTTTTAAAATGACAACATATTGCCGGAGGATCGTATATGGCTTCTGAGAACATAAAACTGTGCCCGGAATGCGGATCGGAGTATTATGCACATATTTCCGAATGTGCCGACTGTGGTATCCCTCTGAAAATACCGGAAGAGATCGAAAAAAAGGAGGAGAAAAAATCGGACGTTACTGCGTATCTCCACGGCGAATGGATTGCAATCCGGGAAGAAGGGAAGGAGGGCATCCTGGAGTTGTCGGATGTACTTTCGAGAAAAGGAATTCCTTCTCAAATTGCATTGGCTCCGGGTTGCAGTACGGGAAAATGTGGATGCCGGTACCTTCTTTTGGTGACAAAAAGAGATGTGCACGCCGCACACGATTGTATTGAAGAATTCCACACACAAATGTACCCAGAAATCAAAACCGCCCAGGAATGGGAATCACAGGGAAAATGCCCTGCCTGTGGTTATAGTGTAAGTCCCGACACGAAAGAATGCCCCGATTGCGGTCTCTTGTTCATGAGTGAAAAGTAATTGAACTATTTCGATCCACTTCCTGTTTCCACGAGTAATTGTTCTTCCTGCTGAACAAGCGCCGATTGCTTAATTTTCTGGCGTTTATGGCTACCGGTTGCCAACCGGGCACGAGTGGGAATACGCCGCGCGCGCTGTGGCAAAAAGGGATATAAGCTTTCTGGGGAGAGGGTAATTCTCAAGATAAGCGTGGTTGAAACATTGCTGATGAATCGCTACTTTAGCTTTTTGAAAAAGTAGGGGCGAAGCATTTGCTATAATTGGCATACATGCATTCATACCCAAACTGGCAAATGCTTCGCCCCTACACTGCGCGGCAGATATCGCCATTGTTGGAATTTTTCAAAATACTAAATTGTTACGGGATTTCAAATTTTTGGTTGCGTGGATATGTTGAGGCATATCAAATTCTTGCTGAAAGGGAATAAAGGAGTTTCGAAAAGTATTTAAAGCATCCCTTGATTTTGAAACCGCAATAGAGGATTACGGGCTGTCAGGGACATTCAACTCTCTAAGAATAACTCGCTTGTGTCATCATTATAAGCGAACAACTCAGCTTGCCGTCCCCATCTGATGGCAATGTCTAATAGTTTTTCGGTTAAATCGCCGAAATCGTCCTGGAGTTTATCAGAGAAGTACTGCCAGGAGACGCGTTTGTTGTCATCGCGTAGCAGTGTCTCATAAATCCAGGCAATAATGGGCAGACGCAAAACTCGTCCGGCTATTATTTCTTTGCGGGCCAGAATGCTGGCCTCGGCATAGGCTTGTCCTGGAGGGGAGAGCAGCAAATCACCTGCCTGGACGGTGAGGAAGCCTAACAGTTCGCCCGCTTCTACAATCGGCAAGAGGTCATCCAATTCTAAAGTCAGTTCTCCACCCATACGATAAAGGTCAAGGCGCCCGTTTTCTTCGGATAGTCTTTCCAACAGACCGGCGAGCGCTTCCAGCCGCACGTCGGGCAACATACGTTTCTCGCCTGGTTGTCCTGGCGCAGTGCCGAGGGTCTCCTTTTCCGACTTGGTTTCACCCGCAACGGCGGTGTATACTTTGTCCACCATGGCTTGAAAAGCGCTGTCTTTGCGATGGCGTGGATGGCGAAGGTTGACGGCAATTTCAGTAACGATGCGGCCGGGGTTCTTGCCCATGACCACAATCCGGTCGGCCATGAGGATAGCTTCCTCAATGTTGTGTGTGACCATCAGTATCGCCTGTATGGGGATGGATTTATTTAGCCAGAGTTCCATTAACTCGCCGCGCAAAGCCTCGGCAGAAAGCACGTCCAGAGCAGAAAAAGGCTCGTCCAGGCATAGCAATTCTGGTCCCACGGCCATCGCGCGGGCAAAGCCTACTTTTTGACGCATGCCGCCCGAGAGTTCGCGGGGATAAGCCGATTCGAAGCCGTTCAAACCCACGGTATCAATGAGCTTCACAGCACGCTCTGTGCGTTCAGCAGGAGGCACACGGCGCGCCTTGAGAGCGATTTCCACATTTTTTTGAACCGTTAGCCACGGAAATAGCGCAAACGTCTGAAAAACAATCGTGGCGTATGGATTCACGCCAGTGAGCGGTTGCCCCCGATACAACACCGCACCGGAGGTTACGGTGTTTAATCCGGTGACAATCCGCAAAAGCGTAGATTTTCCACAACCCGATGGCCCAACCAAACATACAAATTCACCCCGCCTGAGTCTCAGGTTAACATCCTGTATAGCGATAAACTGCTTCGCCTCGCGTCCGTAAGCTTTGGTAACATTCTGAAGCTGCAACAGGTTGTCTGCGTGATTGAGGGAAACGGCCGCTGTCATGTGATTCCTCCGGTGTGAGTTATTCCATACGATAACGTTCTTCGGCCAGACGATAAAGCCGCAGCCAGAAGACGCTATTAATGAAAACGACGATGGATGCGAGGGCTAAAGTCGCGGCAAGCAGCAAGGCATAATCTCCTCTGCCTGTGGCCTGTGCGATAAGAGCTCCGACTCCGGCAGTAGCGTAAGTCTGTCCGCCAAACTCCACATACTCGGCCACAATACTGGCATTCCATGCGCCGCCGCTTGCCGTAATTGCGCCGGTGATAATGTATGGGAAAACCGCCGGCAAAATCAATGTGCGCCAGCGATCCCATGAAGATAGCCTTAGCAGGTCGGTAGTGTGACGCAAGTCCTGGGGGATGGCTGCCGCTCCCGCTATCACATTGAACAACATATACCACTGTGCACCCATCAGCATCAGCGCAATAGCCGAGATGTTCAGACCGTATGCCGTTTGTAGCAACGCCAACAGCAACACTGGAAAAAGGGCGGTTGCCGGAATTGCAGCGACAACTTGCACGATGGGTTGGAGAAGCTTTGCAAACCGGCGATTTGTCCCGATGAGGACGCCGACCGGAATCGTCCATAGCATGGCAAGGAGTAATGAGACGGTGACGCGGGCTAATGTTACCGCCAGACCGATGCCCAACTGGCTCCACGCCCATGCGGGCAGAGTAAGCAACAAGGTTATGGTCCGATAGGCGCCATACAGCATGGCGACTGCAAAAACGGCGGCAAACACGATCCGTGTCCATGATGACCGCTCACTGCGTGGGACAACTTTTGGAGCGACAACCTTTTCACTCAAGCGGTTCTGGAGTCCTCTGTCAATCCATTTACTGAACGGATGCCATACCCGTGACCGGAACTGTTCCACAAGCCACGACCGGGAAAGCATATCGAAAAACCACGAGGCTGGTGGTTCGCCACTCTCTGCCATTTCTACTTTGAACTTGTCTGTCCACGCTATCAGTGGTCGCCAGACAAATTGGTCAAGAAGGACAATGACCAGCACCAACGATGCTATGCCCATCACGATAGCCTGCAAGTTGGCTTCATTGGCAGCGGTTTGCAAATAAGAACCGAGGCCGGGCAAACGGAAGTCGCGCGCCCCGACATGGAAGATTTCAGCAGCCATGAGGAAGAACCAGCCGCCAGACCAACTCATCATGCTATTCCAGAGCAGCCCGATTGCTGCGAAAGGCAACTCAAGGGTAGAGAAACGCAACCAGGAGGAAAAGCGATAGATGGCAGCGGCCTCGTGCAGTTCCCTGGGAATGGTGGTCATGGACTGGTAAAAACTAAACGTCATGTTCCAGGCCTGCGAAGTGAAGATAAGGACGATGGCCGCAAGTTCGGCTGCAAAGTTTTCTGGCAGGATGACAGTGAAACTGAGCAACACAACGGGCAGAAACGAGAGAATAGGAACGCTCTGCAAAACGTCCAGCAAAGGCATGAGCACTGTCCGGGCAGTACGATTGCGGGCGGCAGCATAGCCGTAAAACAGACTAAACAGCAGGGAAAGGAAATAGGCTGCCACCATGCGTCCGATAGAAAGCAAGGCATACCACGGCAACGCCAACGGCGAGAGGGAAATATTCGGCCCGGCAATAACGATTGGAGCGTTGAATGCCAAACGTGCTCCCGCGTAAAGAAGCGTAACGATACCAAGCAGAATCAAGCCGTCGCCAAGAGTGAATGCCGGAGTTTTGGGCAGCGCCGGGCTAAACCGGAATTGTCGCATAGTTACCTCCGGAAAAGACCTGTCTTTTGGGTTTGATACCGGCAGATACAACAGGCAGGAGCAGTGAGTTGAGGCCGAACGGAACGTTTGATGCGCAGTTGATTCTTGATGTCAAAGCGATTGACACCCGAAATGTATCGCCTATAAATGATAATCACCCGCCGCCTCCGGCTGATAGAGAATCTGTTTGACCTTCAAACGCCTCTTACCGGCAGGCACTTTCCATTCAAAGGTATTGCCGACTTCGTACCCCAGCATCGCAGTGCCGATAGGAGCCAGGATGGAGATTTTGCCGCGCGCGATGTCGGCATTCTCAGGAAACACCAGGGTGTAAGTCTCTTCTTCCCCTGTCTCCAGATCCTGTAGTACCACGGTGGAATTCATGGTAACGACAGCTTGCGACACCGCCTGGGGTGATACAACTTCTGCCCGGTCGAGTTCCGTTTGCAGGCGGATAAGGTAGTCACTTTCACGATAAGCGGCAGGGGCTTCCTCGATCAGTTTCCTCAAACGTTGGAGATCAGCCTCAGTAATCTGAATCGATTTATTACTCATAACATTCAATCCTTTCTAACAGATCGGTTATCAAACGTAATACAGGATATAGTAAACGTATTAAATAAGGTGACAGGTGCTGGTCATTACGAGCTACAGCGAAGCCGAAGTTGCGAGACCAAGCGAAGCATACCCATGAGATTCCTCGCTTTGCTAGGAATGACAGTCATAGCAGAGATTGCTTCTTGCTAACGCCCTCGCAATGACAACCTTCTTTATGCGCTTACTCTATATCATAACTAGTGTCGGAATGAACACATTGATTTTATGCTGATTGCGCGAAGGGAACGCCGTCGGTCACGATAAGCGCGTCTAATAAGGTTTACAAATATTTGCATAGTCTACCTTAAATTACCGAAATATGCCAGTATATTTCATATCCAGGCTTAAATTATTGGATCAGGCGGGCGACACAATTCGGGTAACGCGCCACAGCATGAGAACCACGGAGGTGTATGTTCATTGAATTAAACGATTCATCTTTTTCTTTTTGTAAAAAAATATCCAGAGGGGAAATAGATATGTCTTACCCCTGGTCAGGAAAAATTTTTCTTGACAGCGTTATGTCTTTTTAGGCATAATCTCACTCTGAATATGGATGTGAAATTTAAAATATGGTTTGAAGAAAATGGGGGTGTGGCATTCGCTGAGGGACGGAGGATACTCCTGGAGGCGGTAGATCGCCTGGGATCCCTGAATGCAGCAGCCAAAGAACTGGGGATGTCATATCGGGCTGCCTGGGGAAAGATCAAGGCCACAGAACAAGCCTTAGGGATGAAGTTACTGGAGGTTACTACCGGGGGAAAGGGCGGGGGCGGGGCAACCCTGACGTCAGAGGCGAAGGAACTGATATCGAAATACAAGAAATACACCGGCAGGATAACCGTATTGATGAAAAAAGAATTTAAACGTATTTTTGAAAACGAGAAATCGTAATGATGCGTTCATACTCGATGTATAGGAATTTCAAAGTTGTTGCAGAGCGAAGAACTTCTTCGTTCTCGATTGAAAAGCAGTACGCCGAATATCGAATATCGAACAAGGAATGTTGAATGATGAAGTATTTTTACTTCACTATTCGATATTCCTTGTTCTGCGGTTTACGGCTGGTTCAATCTTGCAGATTGAACCATATATTTGAACGATACTCTAAAGCTCGTGCTGTGAGACGGAATTATATCAAACGTTTCGGTTCAATCGAGGACGATTGAACCAGCGAAGGGACACAGGGTAAAAGTTGCCAAAGGCCTAATTAATTGGAGCAATTTCATGGAAGCCTTTTTTCTTGCCTTACTGACGGCCTTTATCTGGGGATTTGTGCCCTTTTTAGAAAAGATCGGCCTCTCGTCTGCTGAACCGACCGCCGCATACCTGGTACGATGTTCCGGGGTCTTTCTGGGTGCGGTAATTCTTATCGCTTTCACTCCCCAGTTTCCCTCCTTTGGGAAGATAGGGATCAAGGCCATCTTTTTCCTTGTCCTTGCCGGCATTTTGGCGGGGGTTGTTGCACAATTGGTGTTTTACAAGGCCCTCAAAGCGGGTGATATCTCAACGATTATCCCTGTTACAAGCTGTTATCCTTTATTTTCGTTCCTCTTAGGTTGGATCTTCCTGGGTGAAGAGATTACTCTATCCAAGGTAGTAGGTATGTTACTTATTTTGGGTGGGATATTGCTCTTAAAATAAGCGATATGAATTATTACAAAAGCATCTTCAAAAGTATTAAGATACAGCTCATCTGTTCTATCTGTTTGTTGACCACCGTGCCCTTGCTGTTCGTTTGCATTGTCGAATATTATAGCAGCAAGGGTGCCATTGAACAACGGGTAATAGAACAACTGACCTCTATTGCCGACCTGAAAAAGAATGAACTCAACAATTGGCTTGATGAACGATTGATCGACACATCGGTGATTGCCCGCAACAAGATCCTTGCCGCTGCAGCTACCAGCCTTTTACAACAAAGAAGAAGGTTTGAAACCATTGATCAGTTGAGAAAATCAGAAACCGGCCGTGTAAATTATGAAAGGATTTTAGAAAATCTCCATGTCCTGAAACAGGTGTACAAACATTACAACGTTATCTCCATTATCGATGGCGCTAACGGGGAGGTGGTCATATCAACCTACCCGGAAATCGTGGGGAAAACCCTGAGTTCATTCAACAGTTATATTGACACCCTGGAAAAAAAGGAAGTGGCGGTAAAAGATATTTACACCTCTGAACTTATCGATCAAAACTGCATAACCTATTTTTGCCCTGTTTGCATGACCGATTCCATCACTTTGGAAAGCAGTGATATTATCATTGGCGTCATCTTATTAGATGTCAACGTGAAAAATAGCGTTGAGCCGGTGATCCGTAACTGGCCGGGGATGGGAGATACCGGAGAGACGCTCCTTGTAAGGAGGGAAGGGAATAACATCGTCTATTTAAATGACCTTCGTCACAAGCCGGGAACAGCTTTGAAATTCGTCAGTCCCATTTCCTCTACTTTGGATATACCTTCGGTATCAAGCTCCGGCGGAGAAGAGGGGATTAAAGAGTCGGTAGATTATCGGGGTGTTCCCGTACTTTCCGCCTACCGGCACATCCCTGTCCTCAATTGGGGACTTGTGGCAAAGCAGGATTTGACGGAGGCATTTGCGCCGGTTGAAAAACTCAAAAACCGCATTATACTGCTAATCCTCGTATGTCTCATTATTGTCATTGCCATGGGCATTTCACTCACCAGCCGGATCACACAACCGATATTACAATTGGTCCAGGGAGCAAAGGCCATTGCTTCGGGAAATCTTGACCATCATATATCGATTATCTCAGAAAATGAGGTGGGTCTTCTTGCCAGGGAGTTTAATCACATGGCGGTGAAACTGAAAGAGTCGCATTCGAATCTGGAGCAAAAGGTTGAGGAACGAACGGCTCAGTTGTTGCGCGCAGAGCGCCTTGCTGCCGTGGGAGAACTTGCAGCAGAGGTGGCTCACGAAATTAATAACCCTTTAGGAGGCTTGCAAAATTTTGCCAGCATGATTGAAAGCGAACCAGAAAATGTCTCGCAAACAAAAAAATACGCAGTGCTTATGCAAGAAGGACTCAAACGAGTTGAGATGATCGTGAAACGCCTTCTGACGTTTTCCCGTCCCTACGCCCTTCACCTGTCCGAAAACGATACGAACGCAATCATCAACAGCTCACTTGAATTTATCGAGCATAAGACGGAGCCCTGCCATGTGAGCATTCATAAAGAACTCAACCCATCCCTGCCACCTGTTTTGGCGGATGCGGACCACATTTCCATGGTGTTTATCAACATTATGGTAAATGCCCTTGAGAGCATGCAAGGAGGCGGCACCTTGACCATAAAGACGGATACTTGCAAGAGACATGAAGGATGTGTTGCCGTTAATATTAGTGACACGGGTTGCGGCATCCCGCCGGAAATTATGAAAAAGATCTTTGAACCCTTTTTTAGCACAAAGAACAAAGAGGGGGAAAAGGGGCTTGGGATGGGATTGGTCATCTCGAAGAGGATTGTCAATGACCATCACGGCACCATTAATATAGAAAGCACGGTCGGGGAAGGAACGATCTTTATGATATGCCTTCCGAGTTGCGCAAGAGAGTAAAAATTTCACTGCAGAGAGCGCAAAGACACAACCCCCAGAATCCCCCTTGTTAAGGGAGACTTCTCTGTCCCCCGCTGGCGGGGGTGGGAATAAACACATGAAAGTCAATTCAAAAAGCAATTATGCCTACAACGGCAAATTACATCCCCTTGCAAACAAGTTGCGCAAGGAAATGGCAATGGCCGGTGTTCAATACCTATGTCTCCTCACAAAAATTACCAGGTATAAATCTACCGTTAATGCCCTATAAAAACAACTTCCATGGTTGCCTTTTGTCCTGCAACAGAAAAAATGATCTGTGTGGTACCCGGGGAATTCCCACTTACGGTAAATATGGACTTGCCAACGGGATCTGTGAGCGCCTCAGGGGTAACCGTCGCAACCGTCGGCAAGGTACTCGTGGCAGTAACTTTTACCCCAAAGAGCGGACCGCCCTGCTTATCCAACACCTGAACAAATACCGTATCCTCGGAACCAGAGTTTACACTCAGCTTGTGTGGACTCACTATGATACGCACCCCTTCCTCGTACGGCCGATAGGAACGAGTGGGCGCGCACGAACACAGGAAAACGATACCAACCCAAATTAAAGAAACTTTCTGAATCTTTTGATTAAGAAATTTCACGATGGTTCTCCTCTCTTCAGATAATATTTAAAACTATTGTAACAATTTAGTTTTTTGAAAAAGTAGGGGCGAAGCATTTGCCAGTTTGGGT
>CAZBCT010000062.1:0-17935 GCA_964490485.1 uncultured Candidatus Brocadia sp.
GAGTATTGGATTGTTGATCCTGAGCATAAAACGGTTGACGTGTTTCTGTTGAAAGACAAGGAGTTTAACGGTAAGCGGTATCATTTAAAAGACACGATCAGTTCTTCTGTGATTCAGGATTTGCGTATCGGAACAAAGGAAATATTCCAACAATGATTCACCATTTTAACTTTATTGTATAGGATATTCCATTATATTTAAGCGGGTTTGCGGCAGGGTGGGGTGGGTTAAGCGGAGCGAAACCCACCATTTGCAAGTATCGTGAAGGTGGATTCGGAGTAAAAACCAACGCCTTAATCAGCCCGACTCATATCAGATTGTTGCATTTTCTCATCCTCGTGGTAGAAGTGCTACGGTGCTTATGGCAATACTCATTACTGGTGGTGCGGGATTTATCGGAAGTCATTTTGTTCGCCGGATGATTCATCAGGGCAGGCGGGCAGTGGTGCTGGATAAATTGACCTATGCAGGAAATCTCGAAAATCTGAAAGATATCATTGACGATTCAAAGACGTCCCAACAGTTTAAATTTTACAAGGGAGACATTGGTAATCAGGAGTTGGTAGAACATATCTTCTCAGAGGAAGACATCGATACGCTTGTCAACTTTGCCGCAGAATCACATGTTGACCGAAGCATTAGCAGCGCAGGCAACTTCATTGATACCGATATGAAGGGTGTCTTCATCCTGCTTGAGGCGTCGAGGCGTTTTAGTATAAAAAAGTTTATTCAAATATCCACCGACGAGGTTTATGGAACGACTCATCAAGGCACATTTAAGGAGACGGATGCCTTGAATCCCAGCAATCCATATGCTGCAAGTAAAGCAGGGGGAGACCGGCTTGCTTATGCTTACTGGGTGACATATAAGTTGCCGATCATTATTACCAGGGCCTCTAACAACTATGGACCCAATCAACATCCGGAAAAATTTATCCCCCTTTTTATTACCAATGCCTTAGAGGATAAAGCGCTTCCTCTCTATGGCGATGGAAGGCAGGTAAGGGATTGGATTCATGTTGAAGACCATTGTACGGGTATTGATTTTATTATGAATCACGGGAAAAATGGCGAGGTATATAATATCGGGGGAGGAAATGAACGATATAATATCGATACGGCGCATCTCATTTTAGATGAACTCAGGAAACCTCACTCACTGCTGGAGCACGTGAAAGACAGGGAAGGGCACGACAGGCGTTACGCCCTGGATTGTAGTAAGCTGAAGTCTTTGGGGTGGAAAGCACAGATAAAATTTGAAAATGGGCTGAAAGATACGATACAATGGTATGAAAATAACCAGTCATGGTGGAAACGGATAAAAAACGGTGAATTCATGGAGTATTACAACAAGCAATATAAGCATCGGTTTGCAAATGCCGGTTTACCGTAAAACCGTAAAAACTACTTTTGTCAAGAAAGGGATGTGACATGTTGCATACGATATGTGTTCAGGATACCCCTTGGGTTATAAAATTGCGGAAAGAGGCAAGGCAGTTGCTGGGAGCTGTTTGTGATATGATAGCATCGCACAAATCCTTTCTGCGGAAGTGCGCCACGATATTTATGGCGGTAAAGATAGGGATCATTCTCCTTGCAACGATCACAACCATGGTCTTCTTGCTGAACACGGCAACTTCGTATCTTAGCGTAGAAATGTCAAAGGGGCACTCAATACTCTTTGCGTTTCCTCTAACCTTGATTATTCTGTTGAAGTTGTATTTTATCGGGAAGATATTGATGACGCACGACACGTCTAAGCGGGCAATCAGATCAGTCGTTCAGGTAATCTTGTTGAAGGGTAAGCAGGGGATGCGACAGATCGGGGAGACAATTCCTGCGGATGTATCGCCGCTTTCCCTGGAAAAAGCCAGAAATTGTTAATCCGAAGGGTGCCGATTACTGCTTATTCTTAGCCATTTGTGTTTAATCGTTTCAATGTATGACTCAAGAAGGTGCTCATTTTTTACACATGCGCTTTTCAATGGCCTCGGCTTGTCGTAAATAAAGAGGCAACAGTTTGCCGGTCTCACATCGATGCCCTGATGCATACATCCTTTCTCCTAAAAGAGCCACATACTCAACCTTTGGTATTGCCCACTCCTCTTTGTCGATAAAGATGTCTTTGCCATGAAATACTTCCCTATAAAGTGAGACCCCGTTCCCAAAAATAATTGTTGGTTGTGGAAGCATAGATACAAGACTTTCCGGCTGAATTACCATAAAGTCCGTCATTCTTTTTCGCTGAATACCTGCAAATCCTTGTTCAGGACTTGCGGGGGTAAATGTATAAATACATGCATAAACATGCCTTCGTCTTGCATCGATAATAGGGCATATATTGAATTCCCCCGTATGAACAGCTTCATAAATTTTTTTTTCTTCTTCAGTACTTTCTGCTGGTGGAGCGGAAAGTAGAGAAATTGTTTTACATAAATTCCCTTGGTAATTTTCAGCGATGATGTCGAATATAGGTACGTCTATAACCGGTTTTTGTAATGCGTAGGCCATCGTTTTTGCACAAGTCACACCCACCCGTAGCCCGGTATATGAGCCTGGTCCTACATCCACGGCGATAAGGTCGATATCATGAGGTGACCAGCCAATTTCATGAAAGGCGCTCTTGATGGCAGGAACCAGTTCTTTACCATGTTGCATGCTTCCAAATTCCTTGGAAAGGATAACCTGAAAGTCTTTGCTAAGGACAATACCACCCATATTCCCTGATGTTTCTATTCCGAGTACTTTCATAGAGTTTTATTATCTAACACGAACGAGTCGTAAGAGTTTTAAGGTTTTCTTTCATTGCTCTTGGTTCATTTGCGCATTTCCCTGGGTAGTACTAACGACCAAAGTTCATTGGGAGTGGCTGGAAAACCGTGATTTGGTAGAACGTTTTGTTTGACCAACTGCTTGTCGTGCTATTTTCATCAAAGTGCGCAGGGCATCATTGACAGAAGCTTCATCGGGAAACGCCGCTGTCACATCAGGACTGAGAAGAACGAGGTTTGTACCCTTTTGGTATTCCTTATAATATTTGCCTCTTATTCCCTTGCCCAAATCTTCCTGCTTGTATTCTTTACGCATTGTTTTGTGTTTAACCGTCTTTCTATATTTTCCTTTCTTTTCTTGTTGCACGCCTTGCGCTTATTATCCTGGTTTTTCCATGCCAATCAGTATGAACGACAACCAATATCCGGTAGATCAAGAAACCTTGAATATACAGCTTTGGCTTTGGCGTTATCGTATATCTTTTTTTAATTCAAAATTAATCAAGAAGGATATTCAATTTTAGCCATCCTCAGGCCTGAAAGGCCGTCAGTATATAGCAGGGGGTAAAGCCCCCTGAAAACAAAGAACAGAAAAGAATTTAGCCCCAAAGGGGAGAAGGAAAATCAACAACAACCATTTTCATATAAAATTTTTGTCATATTCGAACCGTATTTATTTAGCATATCAATGAATTCCTCTTGAAACGATCTTCTACTATGTTGTTTTGTTGATCTCGAAGGTATTGATGAATTCCTGGATATGTAAATGCGCCAGCCAAAAAAATTTCCTTTTTTTCTTTCGCCCCTTTGGGGCTGTTTTGTTTTATCATTTTTCGCCCAGGGGCTTTACCCCTGGCTATATCCTTTCTGCCCCTCGGGCATGATAATTTAAGATTGGCGTTGGATTTCGCTCACGCTCTGTCCAGCTTACGTGACCGAAATCTCTTGTTGGTTCACGTTTGTAACGTGAACCAGAATTATTTTGCCCATATACCTGTATTAATACAACCAATTTTTAGGCTTTTTGTCTGTCATTAAATTAATGGTAAAGATTTCTAACCCGCTATTGCTCTATGCAAGAAGCCGTATACGCTTATTCTTTGCCTTGTACTCCTCAATAAGACCTTTTCTTTTTAATGTGCCAAGGTTTCGCATAACACGCTTTTCAAACTCCAAACGAGGGTTGCCTCTCGTCCGCACCCCAAGTTCCTTCAGGACGCGGCTTGTCAGTGACTTCAGTGTACAGGAGTGATTTGGGCACTTCTTCAGGGAAGTGACGATTGCGTTCTGTATGTCTATAGGGGATCTTTCTTCTGGCCGACGGCTCCTTGCAAATTCCAAAGCACGATCAAGCCGACCTCCCGCAAAACCCACCGATAGGGATTCATCCTTGCGATCTTCATCCTGATCTTCCTCAAACAGATGTAGTTGTTTAAAAAGGGTGTTATCTGAGGATTTTTCCTCTAGTTCTTCTTCGTCTTTATCTTCGTATTCCTCCACATCGTTCTCAGGACTCTCGCGATACGCCTCTGTTACGTCAGAATCCGGCGTACTATCCTCCATTGTCGATTCTTTCTCTAACTGCTTCCGTTCCGATTCCCACGCATGACGAGGTTTAATCTTTAGCCTTTCGAGGGTTTCCCACAATTCTGTAAGCGCCCCATCCGGATCCCGGTAAAAGTCGCTTCCCCGTATGCGCCAAAAGATTTGTTGGCAACGCTCCAAGTCTCGTTGACGGGCCATGTCGGCCTCATATCTATCAGGGCCATGCCATTCATCACCGTCGCATTCAACGGCTAGCTGCCCCTTTAGACCTTGAATCACCAAGTCGATCCAATAGCCTGCAAGCTCATATTGCGGCAACACCCGATAGCCACTATCCACAATCTTGAGAAAGACATCCACTTCAAACCAACTATCAAAGGGAAGCGAATTATCTGCATCGCGGGGTCTCCTTTCCCGCAATGACTTGTCGAGGGCCATTCGACGCAATGCTGTAACGGTCGTCTCACCAATCTCCTCCGGTTGACACACTTTGGGATTCAGACAGTATTCCAGAAGACGATACCTCAAACAGTCAGGCCTAAGATCATTTAGTGTAGCGCTATGAAAGAGCCACAGTTGATCACGAGCACGACTTACAGCCACATTGAAACGCCTTTGAGTATCAGGATCGCGGATCATTCGACAAGGTTGTCCATCTTGAGGCGCGTCTACCAAGCTCAGAAATATCACATCACGCTCGTCGCCTTGGAAATCGTATGGCCTCCCACAGACTAGTTGCCGTTTCTCCATCTCCTCAGTTCCAATACCATCCTGTCCCAAAAGCAAGCTGTTGATCAGTTCCGACTGCCGAGTCCCCATCAAACTGATAACGCCAAATGTCTTTCCCGTATATGCGGGGTCTTCACAACATTCGGCAATATGAGTCACAATGGCTTTTGCCTCTGGCACATTTTCGATGTTCTCAGATGCACCTTTCCGAAAACCATCCTTTACGAACACGGTTCGAATCGGCTTCAAGCGATCAGCACCATACTGCCTTAAGGGAATCAATGGTTCCGTGGTGTAAGAGAGATTGTTTGAGAACTGAATAATCTCTGGCATGCAACGGAAATGCTCTCGCAGCCTAATGCGGTCGGGAAACCGTAGTTCGGCTTGGGAAAAGAGACTGCCCTCTAAGTCAAGCGCTTCTGAATGAGGAATATCTCGAAGGTGCTTGCGTCGAAGATACAATGCCTGCTCACGATCGACGCCGACATGCATGGGTGTAATCTGCTTGTCATCACCAACAACAATAATCTTATCAGTAATATAGTTCAAAAGGAGCGCTTCTGGTCCTGACTGACTTGCTTCGTCGATGATAATCACATCAAATTGGTGTCTTCGGGGCCGAGTTGTCTGAACTACTTGATATAGCGGCATTACCCAAGCCGGAATTGCCCTTCGGCATTCGTCCAGCTTCTGCCGGGCAGTTTCCCGATGTGTTTCCACGTACTTGCCCGTACCGCTTCTGATTTTTGCCACCGCCTGCGACCACGCAATGAGCGCCATTCGTTCTTTTTCGCGAAGATTTGCCATGCAATGCTGCCATGCCTTAGATGCAGCTAGATTCTTCAACGCATCTCGTTCCAGCGAGACTGAATTTTCTAACGCACGTTGGATTCGTTTTGGCCGATCTTTATCACTTACTTCATCGAGCCATTTGTCTGTCTTTGCCCAAGCCCATGCTGTTTCAAATCTCTTTAAGCGCTCATTCCATATCTGTTCAGAATTGGAATCGTCATAACTTTTGCACGTTCGTGGGGCACAGGCATGAAAACGTCTGTGAACATCACAAGCATATTTGTACTCATTCGCATAAGTATGGAGAGACGACAAGGCCTCATATGTGCCCCGATAGAGTCCGCCATCTCTTTCATTGACTGCCTGCAGGAGTTGTCTTGTTGAGGTATGGCTGTGGCCAGAATTAATGAAATCCGTTAGCGACTTGTCAAGAGGGGCAAATATCTGCTGTGCAGCCGCAAAATCCTCTTCCAGGTTCAGAGCATCAAGGGCTTTGCTAAAGGCTCTTACTTCCTCTTGAGAGTGCCACGCGGGGAAACGAATACCAGGACAATCACAGCATGTTCTGCACACTTCCTCAATTCGGCCATGCAGTGCCAATGCTTGCTCTATTGGCTTGCACAGGTCTCGATAGGCAGCACACTGAAGAACTGCGTTCCCCTTTGGGGGCGTCGTAATCCCCTTCCACAAATCACCGAGCTTATTGATCTTCGTCGAAATTTCAATCCATGCAGCAAGTTGGTTTAGCGTCTGTAAGTTGTTGCAGGGTTTCCCATTGACTGTAACGGATTTGACCAGATAGAGGCTATCCTTCACAACTCGAGCCTTGAAAATTCCGAAGCCGAGGCCCTTCCCCATTTCGAAGTGTTTCTTGAGGGCAGTAGCATGATTTTCCACGAGACGGAGGTCTTTAGTGTCCAAGCCCGTCACGTCCAGATCACCGTTTTTATTTAACAAGTATTCAATACGGTCGATGTGATCAATCGTTGAAGCAAGAATTTCCCGATAAACGCGATCCTGATCTCCTGAAATTTCGCGGGAGACACGTTCCACCCACGAATGGAAATGCCTGGAAAGAGTGTCTTGCGTCGCAAGTATCACTTCGATCATTCCTTTGACCGCATCTCGCTTCTCACGGTCAAGGGCAGACAATTGAGCATAACCCGGATAGCTGCGCTTGTCTTGTGCCTCTTTGTGCGCAAGAGAGGCTTTTTGTTCGGCGTCGACAAGACGGCAGAACTCATTGGGCGGAATCAACTGCTCTAAGGGAAAAAGGTGGTACTTGAGTTGCTCGACAATCTCGAGGGTCAGCTTCTTACGTATCTGTGCCATCTTCAGTAATTCATCCACCGTGACAGTGGGGTCTGTCATGTCTCTTGGTCTATCAACAAACCACTGAAATTGGTCGCGCTCCTGGTTAATCTTCATCGCAATCTGCTGAAGCGTCCCCGAGTAGCGACCAAATACGCTTGAATACTGATAGATGTCTGCTTCTCTGCAAGCTCGTAAGTCATGGCGCAACTTTGCCTGCTCTTTTCGCTCCGCATCAAGTCGGCGCACATACTGGTCAATCAGGTTGAGTTCTTTTGATGCATTCCAGTTTGCCTTTCTTTGTGTGATGCCTCCCACAGATTTCCTAAGAGCCTCTTGCGAGTCGGGACCTGACCCTAGCCAGACCACGCAAAGCTTTTCGATCTCGCGAGGCAACTTGCTGCGCAAGACCTCCAAGGCACGTGGTGTCTCACTGGTAACAAGGATACGTTTCCCCTTGGCTAAAAAATGAGAGATGAGGTTTGCGATTGTGTGTGACTTACCGGTTCCTGGTGGCCCTTGGACAAGCACCCCTCGCCGATGCTCTACTTTCTGGACAATCTGTTTTTGCTCATTGTTCGAAGGGAGTGGGAAATAGATTTCAATATCCGACAATGTCGGCGTTGTGGTGCCCCATTGCGTCTTGCCATCCTCTTTTTCTTCTCCGGACGAGTCTTCAACAATTTCGATGATCCTCCGAACATTCTCAGGTATCTCCTCCCCTTTCTTGATCTGGTCAATTATCAGATTGTAAAATGCCTCGAAAGTCTGTCGTGTTCTCTTGCGCAGAATCAAAGCGGGGGCAAGCCTGATGACAGGTTTCTCAGGAGGAACACCAGCATGTTCAAATGACGGAGAATAATCACCAGGAACTGGTAGTGCATTGCTGAAACCGCACAAAACACGGACGATATTAACTGCATCCCAAGGATTATCCACCAATACCTTGACATCTTCCTTTTCTATGTCGTTGAGTTGTGTCGGGTTGGGCCTGTCGTGCGTCTCAAGCATCGAATACTCAAGCGTAGGCTTTGAGTATTCAACATCAAATACTGGACCGACATACATAACGCCTCGGTGTCTGTCAAATTCAATACGGGTTGGGATTGTAAGGATATGGCGCTTGATCTCCCCACTGTTCGGCGATTTCCACAGGAGAAGTCCAGCCCCGAAAATAACCTCATACTGTTCGCCAAGTTTTTCTTGCCGCTGATAAATGTTGAATAGCTGGTTGTAAGCCTTCTGAACCATTTGTAGCTCGCGATCCTCTTCTGCCCAGGGTTTCCACTTCGCCTCAACGTAATCGACCCACTTATCAAGGATGTGCGGATAATCGTTGATTGATGCAAGTGCATGGGGGTCTGTGTCGGAATCGCCTTGAAGTGCTGAGAGCGGAATTTGTTCGTAGAGGCCGGGTTCACGCAACGAAGAATCGATTAGCTCTTCATCCATGACCCACGGCTCCAATTCGTCGGGAAGTTCGGGAGGACTTTTGAGTGCAGGTTTACGGATTTCGATCCATGAATCAGCATGTTGTTCAGATGTCAGCGAGGATGGGTCGGTCAGACGCCAGATCGTACAACGACACAGCTTGTGGCGTGGAAGATCACGAAGCCAAAACACTTGATCATACGTTGCGACGTTACGGACTTGGGTTGTGCGCAAGGCGCAGAGTTCCTTTAGGTACGTGAAAAGCCTTATGGCCTTGTCACGCTCAGGGGACATATCCGCAACTTTGTTTAGATCATTCCTATCCATAAAACTTCAATTACACAGTCGAAGCTTTACTTCACAGCTCGACATGTCAGGTTTTCTAAGCACAACTATTGATGATACAATAATACAGAAAAGATTCTGGATATTACAATATTCCTTACCTTTTACAGAATTTCTTATTAAGTATTATATCCCTCTTGTCCAAATTACATCTTCAACAAGCTCACAAATCCATATTTATAAGGTTTTTAGAGCATTAGTGTATACAAAACCTCAATTTTTCAGTTGTTAATTATAAATAAAATAAGTGTCCTTATTGGACACCCGTGGCGAAAAACAATGTGCTCTTTTCGGACACATTGTTTTTACTACTGTGTTGGGCGTGTTATTTCAATTTATTAATAAAGTCTCTTGCTGCCGCAAGATAATCTTTTACTGCATGGACATTATAGATACCACCCCGATAGTATCCTTAAATATGCAGGGAATCGTAAAGGATTTCGAATTCTTTTGACAATTTGCCATTATGGACTGCGAAGTGCTTCCTTAATACCTTTCTGTATTCATCTACTGACTTTGGTGATTCTTTTTCCAGGATACCTTTTTTAAGAAGGTTTTCATTAATAGCCTCGAGTACTGCCAGATAAGCCGTTCCAAATGCCGCCCGTACCGGTTTCTTATCAGTGTAAAATTTCCCTTCGATGGGTGCTTTTGCAAGTATATCTTTTGCATTCTGTAAATAACGTAATGCCTCTTTCATTTCCATTTCCCGTGTGAGAATTTTATCATTACCAAAACATGGTGTCAATTCGAACCATTGCATTTTACCATTTTTCCAATGCCTTCCTCTTCCACCCCAGCAACATATCCGTGTATTCTCCATGCTTCCAGAAGGAATCAAAAGTTCAATTCGACTTTTCGTATTCGGACATTTAGACCTTTGTTTCTTCTCTATCAAATTTAATAGCAGGGACTGAGATTCTTGGCGCTTTTGAAATCCGTTCGGTATTTTCTAATAACTTTGTAATCCATCGTCCTACGTCTGCTTTTACAATCTTTTCACCACATTGGGGACATACCCCGGCTGGCACATCTTCCACAATAATCAGCTCTCCCCGAATCCAGAAATCTTGCTTTATACATTTTTCTTCCATCGGTGTATTGCAAATATCACACTCACCATAATCATATCCTTTTTTCCCACTCTTTATTTTCATTTTATTTCCTCTAAAGTGTATAAGTTGTAATTAATAACAGTCTTCCTGTGTTTTTAATCCTACAAATAACTGCTATTTCTCTTCCATCTATTGCAGGACCGACAACTTCATAACGTATACCTCTGGGTTCTCTAGTAAACTTACGCCTTATTTGTCCATTAGCAATTGCCATTTCGATATCCGCAAAGATAAGGTTATCATTAACCATTTCTTCAAAGAAGTGTGGAATAGCAAACTCATATTCTTGCCTTGCAACCTTTTCTCTAATCTTATGAATAATATTCAGAAACAACCCCTCTGTCTAGGAAATAAATGCTCCTATAAATGGTCTTGTCGCACACAATGAATATGGCTTCCGAATGTTTTCTCCATTTCCACGAATACAGATTTCTAATAGTCCAAAGAAGTTCATTCTTAACCAATGACAATTTCATTTCCCCCATTCCTTCCTCTTCCACCCAAGCAGCATATCCGTGTATTCGCCATGCTTCCAGAAGGGATAGGCAGTGTGTTTGATGCCCAATTTCTCTTCAATCTCTGCAAAACGCTTGAGTTTGGCGGCCTCGTCCTTGATCTGCACCAGCCAGCGGTCCTGCGCCCATTCCCAATACCCATAGATCGGACTATAATAGGCATTATGTGCCTTAGCCTTATAAATGGCGCCAATGATGTCTACGAGCATTTCATAGGTTAATCTCTCGATATTGGAGACATTGTATTTTCTTATTTCCCCCTTGCCCGGTAACAGGCTGAAGACGTTATGACCTCTGGAATCAGGGGCTAAATCGTTGGGCATGGGGTCAATCAGGTTGTCGTTGTATAAGGCCGTTACAATGAGCATTGCCTCGCGATATTTTGTAAAACTCAGTTTAACCGCCTCGTCCATGGCTGTCAGGTGGTCTTTGGCAAATCGCGGAGAGTGACAACCCTTACACGTGTTAATCCAGGTATCCCGCATTGCCTTGTACCGATAAGCCCCACGATCTACGAGGGAAGTGCCCATGTACGTATAAACGGTAGATGTCCGTGTAACATTATGTTCTCCTTCCGGCATATGACAGTAGGCACAGGTCGGGACGACGTAGTTCTTTGCATTGAGCGGTCTTGTCCAATCCCAGGTCTGTCCCTCCCCCTGATATATCATCCCGTGATACGACTGCATATACATCTCATACTCGTATTGCTCAGGGCCTGAATGGCACACACCGCAACTGGTGGGTTTTCTCGCCTCGGCCGTGGAAAAGCGATGCCGTGTATGGCATCCGTCACATCGGTTTTCAGCAATGGCGTGGCAGGCAAGACAGGCGGTAGTCTCTTCCGCAGGCTTCTCCATCTGACATCCCTGATCTATGAGTTCCAGATGATAGGCATGGGCATGTGAGCCACGTCCTCCGTCCCGGTGTCCCTTGAGTTGTTTCTCATGGCATTCACCGCAAAGGTTATAATCAGGCATCAGAAGTTTTTCGTGGTTTTTCCCATGGCATCGGTCACAGCCAACCACTTCTTTCCCTTCTGATGGCGTTCCATGTTTACTCTGTTTCCATTGTGTCACGATGCCTGGATTTTCCAGCATATGGCAGGCGATGCACTGTTCATTAGTGAATTCCCCATTTACCGTACTGCCCGGATGGAAGGTTTCTGTGTTAAAATAATATGCCGGGTCATACCACCGGATTATAGGCAGGAATTTATAGAGTTGCCCGAACTTCCCCTTTCCCGGAAAGAGTTCCTTTGGGCCTGTGTAATAGCTTGCAAGTCCACCGGCATTATAGACATCTCCAGAATCATCCGGCCCCACCTTTTCCCCCAAAAGGTCTGCCATCTCGTGGCGGAATCTCATATTGCCGAATATCCGCTGTGGGGTGGCAGTTGTTTTTGTTGTGGGTGTTTCAATGGACTGTGGACTGATATCTTGTGGTTCTATGGCAAAGGAAATGGTTGAAAGAGACGGTATAATAAACGCACCTGTAAATAAAAGAATATTGACGAAGGATTGCTTTATAAGAAGATATAGTTTACCCATAGTAGATTTCTCCTCATAGTTAATGGAAAAATTTAGCATATCTTTAACGCCAGGAATTTCAAACTGCTATCACCTCCCCCTTGCCTGTTCTGAGCAAAGCCGCGGACTGGGGGGAGGCAGGTAGGAGTGAAGAAAAAAGACTGACCACCCTCCCCTAGCTCTCCCAATTGAGGAAGAGGGGATATATATAGGAAACGTTCTAAATAAGTTGGCGTGAATTTGTCATTGCGAGCACATTCGCTTTGCTCAGTGTAACCTCCGCGAAGCAATCTCATGGCTGGGATTGCTTCGTCGTTCCTCCTCGCAATGACAACATTCTTTTTGTGCTTAGTATAGCTGCTGAGTGCCTAATTTATACCATTTCGTTTAAAATCTTCTCCCTCAAGACTCATTTTAAGTGAGAGGAATTGCAGAAGATCTTTGAGGGTTATAATGCCAACAAGCCTGCCATCCTCGACAACCATGAGGCGGCTATTTCCTGTTTGATTCATAATTGAGAGTGCCTTTACAGCATCGATATCTGAAGTAATGGTGTTCGTGGATGAACAAGGTTTTGTAAACTCCTTAACGGTACGTTGACTCCATTCTTCCCGATAAACTGTCTTTATCTCACGCGTACTGATACAACCGATGAGTGTTCCATCCTTTACAACGGGGAACATCTTGTAATGATATTTGTAAATGTAATTTTCTACAAGATCATCGAGAGAAATCGACGATGGCACAACCACAGGATCGGATTTCATGAAGCGCCGTACCTTTTCGCCTCCAAGGATTCTGAGTATTAAAAGTCTCTTGTAGGATACCTGGGATGCGCTGTGCAAAAACATACCAATGAGTAGCATCCAGATGCCGCTGACAAAGGATCCTCTAACGATAAATAAAATCCCTACAAAACTGAGAGAAAAGCCAAACCCGGAACCAATTTTGGCAGAGACGCGGGTAGCCCATTGGAGATTGCCTTTCCAAAGCCACAAGACTGACCGGAACACGCGTCCCCCGTCAAGAGGAAATGCAGGCACGAGATTGAAGGCGGCAAGAATCCAGTTTATCTGCGCAGAATAGCTTACTACACCAGTTACGGAGACCGGCAACCCAGCTTTTCGACTCAAAACAGATGTTCCATAAAATACAAAGCCAATAAAGATACTTGAGATCGGCCCCGCAATGGCCATAAAAAATTCGGCTTTTGCACTCGGCGGTTCCTCTTCCATCTCGGCCACGCCACCAAAGATAAATAAGGTTATCCCCCGGATGGGCAAACCAAATCTTCGTGCGACAAGAGAGTGGCAGAGTTCATGAAAGACGATTGAGGCGAACAGTCCCAACGCGCCTGCAACACCCATCCACCAATACGTTCCAGCAGAAAGTCCCTTATAATAATGGGGAAATACCCCTTTCGCAAGGGACCAGGTAATCAAAACCGCAATAATGATCCAGCTTACATCGATACGGACTTTAAAATCGAATAATTTAAATAAGGTAATTTGTTTCCCAAACATCATTCACCTCCTGGACTACACAAATTCATTCAATATGCCTTTTATATCAACATTCTCTATCTGTTCATCAACCAAAGGAATCCCCTGGCTAAGACCTCTCTTTTCCTCATAAGTTTCCTTTTCTGCCCGGTAAATTATTCCGATGGGGATTCTGTCTCCCCACTCATGGGACTTCTCATACGCGACCATTTTATTTGCTGGATCATACGAACCAGCATCATTAACTTTATAGACCCTCTTTGAGTACCATTCATACGTATTCTTCTTATTGAAAGAGACGCATGGTTGCAATACGTCTATCAGAGAAAAACCTTTATGCCTTATCCCCTCCCCTATCAACCAGGAAAGGTGTTCGGTGTCTAATGAATACCCCCTGGCTACAAATCCTGCGCCCAGCGCAATTGCCATCTCCACGGGATGCAGAGGTTCGAGAACAACTCCTTCCGTCTGAACCTTGGTTACATATCCCGGATCGGTCGTAGGAGAGGCTTGTCCTTTGGTAAGACCATATATTTGATTGTCATGGACAATGACGGTTATATCGGTATTCCTCCTGATATTATGGATAAGGTGGTTGCCGCCTTCTCCATAACAGTCCCCGTCTCCCGTGGTAACCAATACCGTTAAATTGCGATTGGCAATCTTTGCCGCTGCTGCAACGGGAAGGGTCCTTCCGTGGAGACCATTAAAACAGTTGCAAATTACATAGTGAGGAAGTTTGGACGCCTGGCCAATTCCGGAAACGAGTAAAATATCTTTCGGATGCTTATCCAATTTAGCAAGGGTCTTTTTAACCGCAGTTAAAATGCCGAAGTTACCGCACCCCGGGCACCATGCTATTTCCTCATTACTTTTAAAATCAGTTATGTCCATGATTATCCCTCCTTTTTGATACGGTCAACCAGATAATCTACATGAAAAGGCCTGCCATCATATTTTAATACGGATCCACTCACCTGCAATCCCGTTTCTCTCCTTAATAATCGGGCGAGTTGGCCTCCCGCATTATTTTCTACCGATAAAACCTTTTTGGCGTTTTTTAACAACCCTACCATCTCTAAGGCAGGAAATGGCCATACCTGGGGCAAGTGAATAAAACCTACTTTTTTATCAGTTACTGTATCGCTAACTTCCCTCATTACCCCATAGGTTGATCCAAAACCGAGCAAAACAATATCGGCTCTTTCCATATTGCATACCGTGGGTTTTTCTACCTCTTGTGAAAGGCCAGAAAATTTTTTATAAAATCTTTTTTCCACCATCTTTCTGCCCATTTCAGCATCTTCCGTAATGTGGCCTTCCTCCGTATGTTCGTCACTGTCAGCGTAAATAACGTCTTCTATCCATGAAGGTATTGCGCGAGGAGATATTCCCGATTCGGTAAATTGATATCGCTTGTAATCTTTTATACGCTTTGAATCTTCTTTTGGTATGATATACCTTTGGGCTTTTATTTTACTCAGATCGAACGTCTCAATATTTCGATAAGAATCGGCAAGGTGCTGGTCTGTCAGAATAATGGCCGGAATCTGGTATTTTTCTGCAATATTGAATGCCTTTATCGTCACAGAGAATGCCTCTTCTATGGTGCCGGGGGCATATACTGCTCTTGCAAATTCCCCATGACCGGCATGAAGCACAAACTCAAGGTCTGCTTGTGCAGTCCTCGTGGGAAAACCGGTTGCAGGCGCAGGTCTCTGTGCAACAACAACGACTATGGGCGTCTCTGTCATTGCAGCCAGACTCAGCCCTTCCACCATGAGGGCGAACCCGCCACCGGCGGTGGCAGTCATAGACCGGACTCCGGCAAACGAGGCACCGATAATCATATTGATAGCAGCAATCTCGTCCTCTGCCTGCTCAACGACGATGTTGAATTTTTTTGCATACTGAGCAATCACTTCCATGATGCTTGTAGAAGGAGACATAGGGTAGGCCGAGTAAAATTTACAACCAGCCCTTATTGCCCCTAAGGCAATTGCATCGTTCCCGTTCATGACGAGTGTATTGGTATCTTTGATTGCACCTGCTTTTATCTGAAATGCATCCTGTTTAAAATTATTTCTGACAAAATCGTACCCTGCGCGTGCTGCATCTTTATCTTTTCGAATAACATCTTCATCCTTGCCAGCAAAAGTGGACTCCACGGCCTGCTCAACGTAGCGGAATTCCATACCTACAATTCCTGCAAGAACACCGCAGGAAACGGAATTGATAAATATTGCGCTGCCGCCTGTACGAGCAGCCATATCATAGAAAGGGACATCAAAAAAGGCATTGTCTTCTTCAATAATATTAAATTTCTTCCTGTCTAAAACCAGAATGCCGCCATCCGTCATACTTGATCTGTGAAGGGCAACACTTGCTTTATCTAAAGCTACGGTAATATCTGATTTCTGCCGGAGGGTAAAAAGGGGTTTATCTGAAATCCTGAGCTGGAAGAAATTGTTACCGCCGCGTATCCTGGACATAAAGTCCTGGTTGGCAAAAATATGGAACCCGGCATTTTTGAACAACCGGCACAAGGCCGTCCCGATAGTCTGTATCCCCTGCCCGGCCTCACCCGTAATCTTTATGGTAAGTTCATTTGTCATGCTACATCACCTCCTTAATTATGTTAACTGTACCTTCCCGCACCTCAGGCATGCAATACATTTAAATCTAATCTTGAATCTTGAGGAATTTCAATTTATTTGTGAGATCAGTGCCTTTGCCTCTTCAATGGCGGCCTCTTTCGTAGTGAGATTGCCATCGAGTTGCTCATCCTCAATCTTTGTTAAAATGTCTTTAAATACAGGACCGGGCTTTAGTCCCATGGCGATGAGGTCATGTCCGGTAATCAGAGGCTTCGGTTTGACCTCTTCGTGGCTCAACTTACTGAACATATCCTGGCAGAAGTGGTAGTCAGACAGATCTCCGCTGCTTGCAAGGGCATCAATCCTGCTTAACTCTGCCAGTTCCGGATATCCTTCGTTTGCAAAGAGTCGCTTGAGTTTGTTGAGACGCATCTTTTGGGCATCCTTAAAATAGAGATGTTTCAGGACAAGCCAGACAATCCGGTCTTTTTCAACATTTGAGGTCTTCAGCCGGTCACAGATCTTTGCCGTCATATCCGCACCCACCTTCTCGTGCAAATTGAACCGAATCCGGTCAGACTCTTCAAAGGTAACGGTTTTGCCGATATCGTGTAAGAGCACTCCCATGGCCAGGGTAAAAGAGGGTCTTTCTATCCCCTCCTCATTAAGCGGCACAAATTTGGAAAGACACAGGAGGGTATGCACAAAGACATCTCCTTCGGGATGATAATTTTCAGGTTGACGCACACCCTTCATATTGGATACCTCTGGTAGTATCTCTTGCAAGAGATGGAGTTCGTCAAGCAGTTTGATTCCGATATGGGGATTGGGGCTGGTGAGTATCTTTTCCAGTTCTTCCCGTATGCGTTCTGCGCTGACCACACGAATTTGTGGTGCAAGCTGAATAATAGCTTCTTTTGTATCGGGATGGATAGGGAAGTTGAAACGGCATGCAAAGCGTGCTGCCCGTATCATACGCAGTTTGTCTTCGGTGAATCGTTCAAAGGGGTCGCCGATCGTTCGGATAATCCCTCGGGAAATATCTTCCCGCCCTCCGACGTAATCAAGGATTTCATTCTTTATGGGATCGTAGAGCAGGCCATTTATGGTGAAGTCTCTTCGTTTTACGTCGTCTTCAGGGGTAGAAAAAGTGACATAATCAGGGTGCCGTCCGTCACCGTAAGAGCCTTCTGTGCGGAAGGTGGCTACCTCGAAATTATGACTATTTTTGACAACAATGACCACACCGAACTGTACGCCAACCGGTATGGTTTTTTCGAAGAGTTTTATGACATCCTGAGGTAAGGCGTTGGTGGCAATGTCGTAATCGGCAGATACCTTCCCCATGATCATGTCGCGCACACAACCGCCCGCAAAGAAGGCTTTGTAGCCGTGATCCTTCAGGGTTTTTACGATTTCTAGGGCATTTTGTTTAACAGTCATGGGTGAAGGGAGCCATTACTTATTATACAAGGAATTTCAAACAATACTTCCTCCCCCTCGATGGGGGAGGCTAAGGTGGTGGCGAGAGAAAAGTGATCACCCTTCCCTAGCCCTCCTATCAAAGGGAGGGGAATGTTTAGTTGCCGAGGGCCTAATTTAATGTATAGGAATTTCAAAGTTTTGTAAGTCCCCTCTAAAAAGAGGGGATTAAGGGGTGTGTAAATCTGCCATAACACACCCCCAGCCCCTCTTTCTAGCTTACTGTTGGACAAAATTTGGCTGGACAAAATAAATATTTTATATCAATTTA
>CAZBCT010000063.1:0-17741 GCA_964490485.1 uncultured Candidatus Brocadia sp.
TACTATTTCTGACCTAATCCTGCAACAAGGCTTCGCCTTGTTGCAGGATTTAGGTTATAATATTATCGGCTTAACCGATCCGTTTGACGTCCCTTTTGTAGCTCTTGCCTTAGCAACAGAGAATAATGGTATCTGGTCAAATGATAAACATTTTGAAAATATAAAAGAAATAAAAATCTGGAAAACTTCTGAACTTGTGAGTTATACTCAAAAGGGTCATAGTTTGTGATTTATGAAATTGCTATAGAACAGCCATTCCATAGGGGTGGCACAGAAAAACTCCGTTTGTTCGTGCCACCCTGCATAAAATCACCATCTTGAGTATAAATCCATCTACTACCTCTTTTCTTACTCATAAAAACAAAAAAAGCCTTACTGCAAAGATTTTTCACAAACATCTTCGGCAGTAAGGCTGTCTTTTATGACTTAATAGTCAGGATATAATTATCTTCTCTTAAAAACTACATCCCTGTATAAGAAGACCCTATTATTTTGCGTCCCCTGATCACTCAGGGTTTGCCCTTATCGTGATGTATCTGATAGAGAATATTCATAAAAGAAATGCCGGAAATTAGACAAAGTAGAAAATTTTATCTAACTATTTCTCTATGCAATAAATCTCAAGTACTTATGAACACATGGAAACAGATATGAACAATGGTGGGGTTTTTAGAACAACTTAAAAAGGTGTGTCATGTCACACTTTTTTAATAAGACTTCTCGATGGGCTATGCGATATTTCATTGGTAGTTTCTATGGTGGCAACAGGGTGGCACGGACAAACTCCGTTTGTTCGTGCTGGACTTACACGACATTGTTTACGAAGTATTCATTTTCACATTTGGACAGACAATACAAAGCAGACCCACAAGCACAAGGCATGAAAAAAACACGAACAAGCATAGCTTGTTCGTGCGACCCCGTTATATCATGGCAACGCTGTATCAAGTTTATAAATCACAAATAATGAGCCTCTTGAGTATATTTTAAAAAACGAGGCTAAAACAACCGGTGTCCTCAATGTGGAGAAAAAATCGTTAAAGCGGAAGTTGGAAGACGGGTTACAGAAATTGATAAAAAATTCTGACAGGATTGCCAAAACGTCAAGAGTCTCTGTTAGGAGCAGCGTAGTAATAGAAAAATAATTTGTCCATATCTTAAGCTCATTGGAGCGATATAGTGTTTTTGTGTTTCATGTGTTGGCCCTCCGGAGCCATGGTTTTATGTATGATTTCATTGTTGTTGGTGGCGGCCCTGCAGGCATGATGGCTGCCGGCTGCGCTGGTGCAAGAGGGAAAAAGGTTGTTCTTTTAGAAAAAAAAGACCAATTGGGAAAAAAGCTCCTTATCTGCGCTTCGGGCCGATGTAATGTAACCAATACGGCTTCTTTGGATCTATTTATAAAGGCATACGGAAGGGGAGGCCATTTTCTGCGCGCGGCATTAGAAACATTCGACAACGAAAAATTACGCTCGTTCCTTTTATCATACGGCGTAGAAACTGTTGTAGAAAATAAAGGACGGGTGTTTCCAAAAAGTCAGAAGGCGGATTCCATCTTGAAGGCGCTTGAGACTTGTATGCATGACCACAAGGTAAAGATACAAGCAAATTCGCATGTCTTGCGGCTAAACTTAGAAAACAATCGTGTGTCGGGTGTGGAAACCAATCACGGAAATATTTTTGGCAAAAATATCTTGATTGCAACAGGGGGGCGTAGTCATCCGGCCACCGGCAGTACGGGGGACGGCTATACATTAGCATCTTCTGTGGGGCATACCATTTGTCCGACATATCCCGCGATTATTGCCTTCGAGACAGAGGAAACATGGGTGAAATCTTTACAAGGGACACCCATGAAAAATGTAAATATCACAGCATATCAATCTGGTAAGAAGATCGCAGAACAGTATGGTGAGGCGCTTTTTACCCATTACGGTGTATCTGGTCCAACCATCCTCGACATGAGTAATCGCATTGTCGGGTGTTTACCAGAAGGTTCTGTGCCAATACGCATTGACCTTAAGCCCAAACATACGCCCGAAAAACTTGAAAGTATCCTCCTGGATACAATCAAACGGCACGGTAGTAAGGCCATGAAATCTTGTCTGACTTTTTTCATTCCTGAAAAATTAGCCCCACTTTTCATGGATCTCTGTAACATTGAACTGCATAAAAAGGCATCTCAGATAACAGCACCGGAAAGAAAGAGGATCGTGAAAATGCTTAAAGGGCTGCCGCTCACCCTCATGCGTCACCGGCCTATCGAGGAAGCTATTGTCACAGGAGGTGGTATAAGCCTGGATGAGGTCGATGCAAAAACCATGCAATCTAAACTATGCGAAGGCTTATATTTTGCTGGAGAGGTGTTAGATATTGATGGTCCTACAGGAGGTTTTAATCTTCAGGCGGCATTTTCCTCAGGATATCTTGCCGGAGATTCTATACAGTAGAAGTATGAATTATTGCTGCAAGAGACGACGCAGTCGATTGGATTACAACAAAACAAATATTACAGACGCATCAGGTAGTAACCCAGGTCTTTTGTAGCCACAGAAAATTTACCCATCTCAAATTCCAAAAAACAACCGAAGAAACCCTGGGAACTATGACCTCCAAACCTTACCTTGCCCTAAAATTTCTTCGCTTATAACGCCTCTTTTTCCCCCCTTTTATTTTCCTTCTTCTTTGGTGTTCAATAGGGCTGATAAAATAAAAAATACTTGCAATTTCCCCTTGTATTTACTAAACTAACGGGTTAATGGAAAAGTTATTTTCTATCATCTATAATCTATCATCACGAAAGGGAAAATACATAATGAGTAAGAACATTACGAAAGAAGCAGCAACAGAAATGATTTTGTTGGCAAAAAGAGACAAAGGCTTAACATTTGATCAAATTGCAAAAGCAATTGGTCGTCATCCAGTCTGGACAGCATCTGCCATTATGGGACAAGCAACAATGAGTGTGGAGGAAGCTGGAAAATTAGTAGAATTATTAGGACTTGATGCTTCCGTTGCAACATCACTGCAAGAATTTCCACTAAAAGGATCTTTAGATGATAAAATACCAGTCGATCCATTAATTTACCGTTTTTACGAAATTGTTCAGGTATACGGAACTACTCTAAAGTCTGTTATTCAAGAAAAGTTTGGTGACGGTATTATGAGCGCTATTGACTTCACAATGGATATTAAAAAGAAAGAAGATCCTAAAGGGGATCGTGTCATTGTAACTTTAGACGGTAAATTTTTACCGTACATAAAATGGTAAATGACCAAAGAAAGCAGAGGAGCTAATCCTCTGCTTTTCTCGCTAATAACTCTTTACGTTAAATGCATGGTGATTCCATTCCCATATCTGCCAATTCTTCACGAGAAGGACCATTTACATCTGACACTTTTAACCCTGTTTGACGCATTAACACAATCATTTGACCTCGATGGTGAATTTGATAAGGAGGGAAAGAAGTGGTCACCCTTCTCCGAAAAATTTCGCCATCGAGAAGCATGTACTTTAACGCTTTTTTAGTGTCCTCAACATCTCCAACACCTTTTCCGGCAAGGTCTCTCTATTTTCATAATTTACCGTTATGAGCGCAATGTCCTTGCGGTTTTTTATTTCTTCAGTAAAAGCATCACCATTTTCTTTGATAGTACACAGAAGGATTTTATCACTATTAAGGACTTTACTTACTGATTCCCTGAATTTCTTTGAAAAGAGTTCCATGGTCCCAATTTCATCGATTACTACGATTGATTTACTCTTCATAGCATCTTCTAATGCTGGTATGGCAATCTTTTCAAAGGAATCAAGATCGACCCGATATTTGCCAACTTTATAATTGCTATTGCACTCAATATGAGCCAGGATACCATCCGTACCATCCAACGTAACTATCCTAAAGCCCATACGCCTGTCCATAACACGAATTTCTTCTGTAAAGAATCCCCCTGCATCAGGTCCCACCAGAGGCAGTATCTTTTTAATTACCGATGTCTTTCCTATACCGGGTTTACCGGATAATAAAATATGTTTCTTCATAGCCTGCTATAATACCATGTTGTTGTAATCTATCCGTTCCCCACGGCCTGCTTCTTTTTACTCCAATTATGCTTATTATAGTAAACGTATTAATTATGTTGACATGTGCTGGTTATTGCGAGCGACGGCGAAGCCGAAGTTGCGAGCCCAAGCGAAACAAACCTATGAGATTCCTCGCTTTGCTCGGAATGACAGTCATAGCAGAGATTGCTTCGGGCTAACGCCTTCGCAATGACAACTTTCTTTATACGCTTACTATACATTCAAATCACAACCTACTGACTGAGCGCCTTGATAATAGCCTCTCCAAATTTTTGTGCTGCAGCAGGGCCGCTGGCAGTAATGATGTTTCCGTCCCTTTCCACGTCGGCGCCCGTATAGTTTGCACCGGCAGATTTTATATCTGCTACTGTCGAGGAATAGGTAGTAGCCTTTTTGTTTTTTAGCAAACCTGCCTTTGCAAGGGTTACCGGTGCAATGCAGATGGCCCCTACAATCTTTTTTGCATTGTTTGCATCATTCGCGATCTTATGGGCAGTTGGATTATCCCAATATTCATTAGCGCCGGACCCTCCGACAAATATAACCGTGTCATAATTGGTCACATGAATATCAGTAAATAGGATATCGGGCTTTACCTTTGCCCCCAGCATACCCGTAGACTCTTGTAATGAAGAAGAGGCTACGGTAACGGTTACACCGTTTTTCTCCAAAACTTCCTTCGGCCTTAACAACTCCTCATCCCTAAAATTATTACTGGCAATAATCATTACGGCTTTTTTCCCTTTTACAGATTGCATAACACCTTCCCCCATTATATGATCAATAAACATGCTTGATAAAAGAAACGATGTAAAGACCAGGCATGGCAAAATAAATCTGTTTCTCATAATCATTTCCCTCATAATTAATGCTCCCATGTTCCGGATACTTCTATTTTTTCAAACTCTTTTGGAGTTCCTTCTCTACAGCCAGCACTTTATACTCGAGCATCTTTGCCTCTTTGTCTCTCCTCTCATCTATCTTTACGGTGGTATACACCCTGTCTGATAATTCCAACATCTTGTTATGACATTTCTTGATCAGATCAAATACCCGATCGCTCTCCCCTTCCACGATCGTACCCATGGCATGGAGCTTGTAATCCAATCCACTTGCATCAATAATTTTGACAACGCTGGCAACGTGACTTGCCAGGTCAATTCCCTTCCCGATAGGAATCACACTAATCTCGGCAATCATGCGACACCTCCTTCAAAGGTCTTGTTTTGAGGAATACTTGCATGTTTCTTAACATACTCTTTAGTAATAATTAATGGTATATGAGAAATATGATAATTTCAAGTGCGAAAGCAAACCTTCGTATTTTTCAGGATTTTATCCGAGATGATGAAGCCACACTTACTTAACTATTTTCATTGACACATGCTGCTATCCCGATTATATTCGTAACTTATGAAAGAAATGAAGCCAATACCGTACAGACACAGACCCAAGGGCTTAACAATACTCTATGAAGACCGGGATATCATTGTTATCGATAAGAGCGCCGGTTTATTGACGGTGAAAGCAGCGTATGAAAAAGAAAAAACTGCTCATCACATCTTAACCAACTATATACGTAAGGGCAGTTTTAAATCAATAAAACAACTTTTTGCTGTGCATCGATTGGACCGTGACACTTCTGGCGTCCTTGTGTTTGCCAAGAGTGCTGAAGCCAAAGAAAATCTTAAGCTGCAATGGAAAAACGTCAGAAAAAAATATGTAGCTGTTGTTCATGGGATATTAACTGAAAAAAGCGGGACAATCACTTCGTATTTAGCCGAAAACGATGATTATGAAGTTTTTTCAGTTAAGGATTCAAGAAAAGGGGAATTGGCAAAAACCCGTTACCAGGTGTTAAAAGAGGCAAAAAGATTTAGTTTGCTTGAGATTGAATTATTAACGGGTAAAAAAAATCAGATACGGGTTCATTTCTCTGAGAAGGGACATCCACTCGTCGGTGATGATAAATATGGTAAAAAAGGCGAGCCGAAGAGCCGACTGGCCCTTCATTCTCACTATCTGACGTTTCGGCATCCACACAGCGGCAAAGAACTGACCTTTGAAGCCGAGGTGCCTGGCTTTTTTAAAAGTTTTTTTGATGCCAGATAAAACAGGCGTAATCGTGTACCACAGAGGGCACGGAAAACACCGTGAAAAACAAGGAGTCGCTTAATGGCTTACCGATGGATATAAATGAACCCGGCTGTTTTCGCTTAATCTATCCTGCTTACTGTGCCTGTTTTTCAGGAGGATGCTGGGTTTCACTCACGTTCTACCCAACGATAAATATTTTTTGTTTCAGGGATATAGTCCTCTTACTGATATTGCGTCTGCAACTCTTTTTACCGCAATTGTCATGGCCGCGGTGCGCATACTTAATTTTTTTTCCTGAGAGAGCGCATGCACCTCTTCGTAGGTGCGGTCCAGGATATTTTTGAGTTTTGCATTCACTTCATGCTCGCACCAAAAGTAGCATTGCACGTCCTGCACCCACTCGAAATAGGAAACAATCACACCACCCGCATTCGCCAGAATATCGGGGACAACGGGTATTTTGCGTTCAGCCAATAGCTGATCAGCTTCTATAGTTGTGGGCCCATTGGCGCCTTCAACAATGAGCTTTGCCCGTATTCTGCCGGCATTCTCTTTGGTAATTTGATTACTCATCGCCGCCGGCACCAGCACGTCACACGGCAGCTCCAGCAACGACTCATTTGTTATTTCCTCTGCTTGGGGAAGGTGGGCAAAAGAACCGCTTTCTTTGTAATGTTTCAAGAGGGCATCATGACTAAGACCCTTTGGATTATAGATACCCCCTTTGGAGCTACTCACGGCAACGATCTTGCATCCCATTTCGCTGAGAAATTTTCCAACGGCTGACCCGACATTCCCATACCCCTGAATTGCCACGGTGAGATCCTTCATGTGCCTTTTTCTGTATTTGATGGCATTTGCAATCGTATAGGCAATACCAAGTCCCGTTGCATCGGTCCTGCCCAAAGAGCCCCCAATATTGATGGGTTTGCCGGTAACAATCCCCGGTGTACAATAGCCGTTGTTGATGCTGTACGTATCCATCATCCACGCCATGATCTGTTCGTTGGTGTTCACGTCAGGAGCCGGGATATCCTTTTCGATTCCAATGATGGGCATAATTGCGTACGTATAACGGCGCGTAAGTCTTTCCAGTTCTCCTTTCGAAAGGATTTTGGGGTTGCATATAATACCGCCCTTAGCGCCCCCAAACGGCACGCCGGACAGAGAACACTTCCAGGTCATCTCCATCGCAAGCGCCTTTAAGTCATCGAAGGTAAGTTCCGGATGATACCGGACGCCACCCTTATAAGGACCCCGTGCCGCATTGTGCTGTACCCGGAATCCGGTAAAAACCCGTAGAAAACCATTATCCAACCGTATCGGAACAGAGACGGTTAACATCCGATCAAAATTTCTGAGCACCTGATGGATGTCTTCGGGAAGCGACATCAGTTTTGATACCTGATCGAATTGTGCTAATGCCGTTTCCCATGTATTTGACATCACGGCGTTTTTCGGCATACAATCCTTCCTTTACAAAATTATTAAATTATTCCTCGCATAGCGTTTCATGAAAATGTTTACCGTGGCCGCTATCGGATGTGGGATAAACCACAATATGCTCAAGCAGCTCACAATTTGTGATTCCTAAACTTGATACAGAGCCGCCACAATCTAACAGGGTGGCACGGACAAGCCATGCTTGTCCGTGTTTTTGCAATACTGCTTAATGCCTTGTGCTTACGTGGTCTGTCTTGTATTGTCTATCCAAATGTTAAAATGAATACTTCGTATACAATGTCGTGCAAGTCCAACACGGACAAACGGAGTTTGTCCGTGCCACCCTGTTACCAATTTAAAATTCACCTTTTATGTGTATCTTGAGTATAGATTCCGACTTATTCATTCCATCATGGGCACAGTAGCGATGAGAAATGTTCCCTAAGAATCCTTCGCACCGCCAGTCCACTTTTCTACCTTGGTATTTTCCAGGTTATAGAAATTCATTAAGGTCAGCGGGGGAAAATAGATATTCATCGTAACTAATCCCTCCGTGTGGGCATTTGATACGCGATGGATGGTTGTAAGGTTTATGTAGGAAAATTCTTCCCTATAAAATCTGCGGGTAAAGGTTGAAGCAATCATCCCTGTGGGTTGCCTGGCGAACAACTCCTCTGTCATGGTACCCTGTCGTACAATGGTAATGCCAATGGAACTACCATGGTCATGTATCGGGGTATTTTGCCCCTTCTGAAAGCAGATCACGGTAATTTCACATTTACTGCTGACATGAACGACACTTCTTTTATATCCCTCGTCTGAAAAATTTATATATTCGTCAACCGGAACCTGTCTCCCATCCATTTCTCGTAAGCATTTTTTCAATACATCAATGGATGGGTTATCCGGTAACGATTCCAGACGATTGATGAATGACCTTAAATTGATATCCATACCTAAAAACCCTTTGGTAAATTGGGAAACGCCAGGGGGACTCCCTCATATTTGATCTGAACCATTTCTCCCGTCAGCGCCTTCATAAATTCAATGAGATCGCCGACTTCCTGTCCGGTTAAATTCAAGGCATGTATGTCAGGACTCTTGTTTTCAGTTCTCCCTCCACCTCCATTATAAAACTGTACGACTTCAAACAACGTGGGAAAGAATCCATTGTGCATATAGGGGGCTGTTTCTGTAATATTCCTCAGGGTGGGTGTCTTAAATGCCCCTTTATCAGAGTCGTTTTTGGTAACATTATACCGCCCTAAATCTTCTTTGAGCGGGCCATCTGCCGGTACGCCGATATTGTGAAATTTATTGTCAGTAAAATTCGGGCCGTTATGGCATTTGATACACTCTGCCTTGCCCTGAAATAAATCCATGCCACGCCTTGCCGATTCGCTCATGGCATGCACATCACCTTGCATGTACCGGTCAAAAGGCGAATTGGCAAATACCACCGTCCGTTCAAATGCAGCAATGGCCTTGGCTATACCGTCAGCGGTTATGCCGGTACCAAATACCTCTTGAAACGCCTTAACATAATCGGGAATTCCGCTGAGCTTTCGTACGACATTGTCGAGCGTTTCAAACATCTCATTCGGGTTCTGGATGGGACCTAACGCCTGTTCTTCCAAAGTAGCCGCCCGGCCGTCCCAGAACTGGAATTCATTATAAGCGGTATTAATAACGGTGGGCGAATGTCTTCCGCCTTCCTTTGATGCCGGACCGCCCAGCATACGGGACAACCCGTCTGCAAAGCCCAAAGCCGGGTTGTGGCAGGTAGCGCAACTAATCCAGTTGTTTCCGGAAAGACGGGGATCAAAATAGAGTTTCTTCCCCAATTCAACCTTCACCGCGGTTTGTGGATTGTCCGCCGGAATGGTTACCGGAGGCAGGGGGCCGATGGGAGGGAAAAGTGGGAAATCACCGGCATAAATTCCTTGTACTGTAAAAATCAGTCCGAAGACACCACAAAAAAAAGCTTTTGCAATTCTTACCGTATCCATTTCGATGAACCTCCTTTTATAGAAATTGTATTAGTGCGCAGAAAAACCACCGTCCACACAGAGAACCTGCCCGGTAATATAATCAGATGCCTTTGATGCCAGAAAAACGACCGCGCCAGAAAGGTCAGCGGGCTTTCCAATCCTCTTTAAAGGTATTCTGGAAAGGATGACATTTTTCACCTTTTCATCTTCTAACAGGGATTTAGTCAGCTCTGTCTCCATGGTATAAGGGGCAAGGGCATTTACCGTGACATGGTGTTTAGCCCACTCCATGGCCAGCGCCCTTGTCAATTGGACTACCCCGCCTTTACTGGCGCAATATGCCGCAGAACTGCCGGCTCCGAACAGCCCCAGGACGGAACTCACATTGATGATTTTCCCCTGTTGTCTGTCGACCATGTGTTTGCCCACCGCCTTTGAACACAGATAGGCGCTGGTGAGATTAACTTCTAACATCTTGTGCCAATCCTCTAGGGAGAATTCGAGGAACGGACCGCCAAGAAACGTGCCGGCATTATTCACCAGGATATCAATCGTCTTCAATTCCGTTAAAACTTTTTCCACCATCATGCTTACGTCTTCCTGACGGGTAACATCCGCAACGATAGGTATTGATTTCACGCCGTTTTCCTGAATCTCATGCGCCGTGGTTTCGATATCGGATCGCGTGCGGCTCGCTACGGCTACATGGGCGCCTGACTCAGAGAGCGCCATGGCCATCGATTTTCCCAGACCTTTACCGGCGCCCGTAACCAATGCGACTTTGTCGCGCAAACTAAACAATTCAACACACATATGTCTTTCCTCTTTTTTATTGTATAAGTAAATCCCTGTTCTGGCTTATCAGGTGCATTTCTGTCCCGGCTTGACTCAGCTCTTGCAGGGCAAGCACCTTGCCCAGGTAGTAATTCACCTGGCGCGCCTCAAAATCGTTTAACAAGAAAGGGTCAAACGACCGCATCTGTTCGACCGTTTTTGCCCACTCACCCCGCGTTTTCTTTGAGGTAAATATACGTTCAATGGTATGGCACTTATGGCATTTTTCCAAAATGATTCTCATGCCGACCTGTATATCCATCTTTGTTTCGTCAATCCCTAGGTTTTTTACTAAATACCCCAGTGCCCCCAATGCCTCCTGATCGTTCATAACTGCCGGGTCTTTTGCGCGCATGCGCGACACGTACTCCCGCCAATCAGCCTCTGATTTGACATGCGCATACACCCTTTCCAGCGAATGGCAGGTGGCACATTTCTGCTGTACGATCTTTCGTCCCATGTTTACATTGACCCTTACCAGCTTTCCTCTTTCTGAGAGGGATATGTACTGGCTTTTAATTGCGGAAATGAAATGCAATCCTGCATAGAGAGGAACCTGTAAAAAGACGGCGATCACCAGGATCATACCGTAAACCGGCAGGCTCCGGTAAAACTTTTTGTAAAACCTGACAATACATATCTTGATGACTATCAGGGGGAAGAGAGCGATGCCAATATAGGCATGAATAACCGCCTTTGGCGGTAAAATATTAAATCCTTCGAGTTTTTGAAACATGATGACGCAAATAAACAGATAGAGGGAAAAAAACAGATACCCGCTAATACGATGCACCCACCGAAAGTATCTTTCATGGTTGGTATTATTTCTGCCCAGCAGGATGAGGATGTGAGTTGAGGCAACAATACCGATACCCAGCAGGACAAATGACAATACAGAATTCACCATGGGTGTCATGGGCATCTCTTTCAAACTATTTTAATAGGCTTTTGATGTCGAAATTCGGTTCCAATATCTTTTCTTTCCAACCACTAATGTCTACCTTCTTTTCCATTAGTTGTGCCAGATCATGTGCATCTTTATTATCCCCCAGGAGAATTGCACCAACAAGCCTTCCCTCTTTTATAAAGAGCTTTTTGTAAAGATAGGTAACCGTGTCCTTTCGTTTGACCTGTTCAACGCTTTTATCCTCTGCAAGAACGTCACCCATTGAAGTAAGTCGAATGCCCGCCACCTTCAGTGTTGTTGAGGGCACCGTGCCCGCATAGGTTTCATTCCCGCCGGCCATGTTGATACCGGCAACAACTCCTTGTCTTTGTGCTGCCGGCCAGATCCCATATACCCGCCCTTTATGCTCTGCAACATCCCCTGCTGCATAGATGCCGGGGATATTCGTTTCCAAATGGTCATTCACCAGAATGCCCTTATTTACCGAGATACCCGCCGTTTTGGCCAGGGCAATGTTTGGCACAATCCCTGCGGAAACCAGGATAAAATCGCTTTCAATAATCCTTCCGTCAGTCAACTCAAGGAGTTTGGTACGGCCTTTCTCTTGTATAGATTTGGATTTAGCGCCCAAAATAAATTTAAGACCCATACCCTCCATCTGTTTCTGCAATATTGCAGCGCCTTCCCCGTCTAGTTGACGCGGAAGCAACCGATCAAACATCTCAACAATGGTCACGGAAATCCCCAGTTTTCTGAGTCCATTTCCTGCTTCAATACCCAGCAATCCACCGCCAATGAGGGTAACGGTTTTTGCGTCCATGGCACGGCGCGTAATGGCCGTCACGTCTTCTACCGATCGCAGCGTAAAGACCCCTTCAGCAGTGGCAAGTCCTTCAATGGGAGGCAGAGCGCCGCTACTGCCGGTGGCAAGGAGCAGTTTGTTATAGGTAAAATTTGACCCGTCAGCTAATAAAATCTTTTGATTCCTGGAATCGACCTCTTTTACTGCACTATTCAGGCACAACTGAATTTTGTTCTTATGATACCACTCAAGGTTGTAGACAAAAAACGCTTCAAGAGTTATCTCTTTTGCCAGCAACTCTGGTATTCTGGGTCTGGAATAAAATGGATAATGTTCCTGCGTAAAAATCCTTATGTCTGTCAACGTATCTCGTTTCCGGATGTTCTTCGCCGCTTCTGTTCCAGCAACCCCGTTACCAATAACAACATATTCTGCACCCAAAATAACGTCTCCCTAAAGGCGATGAAAAAGATTTTTCGTAATAGCTTAGGATTTTAAAAAATCCAATAAATAACAACACTGTAGCCCCGGTAGGGGCGATCTGTTTGTAGAAAGAAACGTAAGAATGGCGTGAAAGCTCCGTAGGAGCGGCCTGTTCATTTTATTCAATCAAACAAATATTTTTCATCATATTTGATTTCATATTTCTTCAAGAATTCAAGATATTCTTCCTTGAAGGTTTTTTTCCTGTGATGTGCCTCCTGATCGAGAATGTATTTAATAACAGCGTCTATGTGGCTTCTGGAATAAGAAAATGCCCCAAACCCCTCCTGCCAATTGAATTTACCTGGTACCCATTTGTTATCATTGATGAAATTTGAAGAACCAGCTTTTATGTCTCTTGCCAAATCAGAAATGGCAACGGATGGTTTTAACCCAACCAACAAATGGGTATGATCAGGCATGCAAAAAATGGATAATATTTTTTGCTCACGGTTCTGCACAATACCCGTGATGTATTTATGCAATTCCTCCCGATATGGGCTTGGAATAAGATTCAGTCTGTCTTTAACAGCAAAGACAATTTGAATGTAAATTTGCGAATAGGTATTAGGCATAACACAGGCCGCTCCTACGGAGCTTTCTTTCTCCTTTTGCATTGATTTCTACAAACAGGTCGCCCCTACCGGGGCCACATGGTTTTTTGACGTTCCCTTGGATTTTTCAAATATCGCAGGTAACCTTTACCGGCCGAAACTAATTCCTATCGATTCCGCCACTTTTACTAATCCTTCCTCAGTCGGCACTTTTTTCTGGCCCTGAGCGACCTCGCCAAGGGAAACGGATTCAATCCCTTTTCCCCGCAAACAGACCATCTCGCCGAATCTTTTCCTGGCAACCAGGTCAACCGCGGATACCCCAAATTGCGTTGAAAGGATGCGATCAAAGGCGCAGGGAGAACCACCTCGTTGCAAATGTCCCAGAACGGTCACGCGCACCTCCATGCCGTAACAGGTGATATTCGCCCCAACTTTCTCCCCGATACCACCAAGACGTTCAGCGCTGCCACCCGTTTCTGCGCAACGTAATACGGTAACATCACCCCCTACGGGTTTTGCACCCTCAGAGACGACCACGATGCTTGATCTGTTGCCGTTCTTTCTGCGCTCAGTAATCTTCTGACCTACTTTTTCAATGTCAAAGGGGATTTCAGGAATCAGAATCACGTCTGCGCCGCCTCCGATGCCTGTTTCTATGGCAATCCAGCCTACATAACGGCCCATAACCTCTACCACCATAACCCGGTGATGGCTTTCTGCGGTGGTGTGTAAACGATCGAGGGCATCAGTCGCTGTTTGTACGGCAGTATGAAATCCAAACGTAACATCGGTGGCCAGGATGTCATTATCAATGGTCTTTGGCACTCCAACAACCGGACAGCCGAGCTTAAACAATTCATGGGCAATCTTCAGTGTCCCATCACCGCCAATAACAATCAGGGCATCTAAACCCATCGATTGAATGTTGCTTATCACCTCCCGGGAGATATTCTGCACCTCAGATTTACCGTCTTTTGTGACCATATATTCGAAGGGATTCGACCGGTTTGTTGTACCCAGGATGGTCCCGCCAACCGGGAGAATTCCCCGAATGTCCCGTGGCGTTAAGTCCCGCGTTTTATTCGGTAAAACAAGCCCGTCAAAACCGTCCTCGATTCCAATTACTTTGTAGTTATACTTCACCGACGCTGATTTCACAACAGCACGGATGACGGCATTCAGTCCCGGACAATCGCCTCCACCTGTTAATACACCGACTTTCTTCATTCCATGACGCTTCCTTTCGCAGAATGTGGATAACCCAATAGGAGATAACCGACCCTTTGTCCCTTTCCCCGCCAAAAGCTAGCGAAAGGGGAGGCCTTAATATCCGGGATTTTTTTAACGAATGCGTCTTTTTTTGTCATCATACGACCACTCAAATTAGTATGAGTAGGGTAGATTAAGGCGCTGTCTTCTGCGCCGAATCTACCGATACTACTTAATCCCCCTACAGCAAACCCGCATGAATAAAATGAAAATTCCTATACTCCGACCTTATGACCTCTTTTTCGGGGCGAGCTTTCGTACGTATCTGGCAAGGGCCTGTATCTCCTCAGGTTTTAGTTTGTCACTCCATCTGGGCATCTTGTTCTTGCCATTCATAATAGAGCTTAATACCTCTTCGTCTTTTCTTTTGCCCTGCCAATCTGGGTCCGCAAGATTAGGAGCTTTCAACTCGCGCCCCCTCTTGGTACCTTTACCATCCTCACCATGGCAGGTGGCGCAATGGTATTCAAATAATTTTTTTGGATTAATCTCTTCTCCCTCTTGTCCCAGAACGACTGAAAACCCGGAATATAAGCCAAAGAAAACGAGGAAAAACATACTATAAGCTGCCACACGTTTTCCATCATCCATATCACAAAATTCCTTCAGGTAAAATCTCTGAAAAATCTGCATCTTGTTTTTAATTAGATGCTTCGCTCCGCTCAGAATGACATTTTCGCATTATTCTGTCATTCTGAGGGAGTAAAACGACCGAAGAATCTCAACTTTAAAATCCTATACCCTTGAATGAACTTCTATTTTTTTCCGAAACCCCTGACGACGGAAACTAATGCCTTAATTTCATCCTGGGTCAGTTTTTCCTTAAAGGGCATCATCTTGTCCGGCGTTCCATTGTTAATTTGCTTAATGATCTGCTCGTCGGTCGTCTTTGCCTGCCATTCTGGATTAGCAAACTCACGCGCTCCTAAGCCTGTTCCAAGGTCTGTAGGATGGCCATCCTCGCCATGACAGGTTTTGCAATGGGTCATATACACTTTTGTTGCATCGATATCGGCTGCTCCTGAAATCGATATACCAGAAAAATAGGTAACTGCCCCTGCCATGAAGGCCAACGATACTCCTGTAAAAAATCCCGTCTTATACATGTCTATCCCTCCTTAAAATTACGATAATAAAGAAATCCTGATCACCTACACTGATGATCATAACATGGCAAAATCATGATCAAAAAACCATCCATAATTCACCTGCTTCACATGGCAATCTCATTCTTCATACGTAAGAACCCGGATAATGCCCATGGTGCCACCATCGTTGTTCGTGGTGCTGTCACAGACAGAAATTACCTTTTTAATCTTATTCTGTTGGAGAAATTCATTTACTGACCTATCCAGTTCCACAAGTTCATTATGAACTTGAAATATCTTGAGAGATGAAGTAAAAGTTTTAACTTTCACCATAAAGCGCCTCCTTTATAAAATTTGCATGAGAGAAATTTATTTGGTTACGTTCACCTCTTTTGTACCTTCCCAGATGCCATGAAGATTGCAACGGCTAAAGACCCGAAGCGGCCTCTTTCCTTCGTGATGTAAAACGATACTCAGCGACACTTCAGGCTTGTTGAGTTCCGCAGTAAAATCCACACGAGAGATATAAATATGACCGCAATACAGGTCCACAAACTGAATGAAGTGACCATTTTCCATAACATGAGGCACCTCTCCCACCTTTATCGTAACTGTAAAAGGCTGTCCAACCTTTACAGATTCCGGTATGGAAATTACGGGTACATGTTTTTTTGTCGTATCCGCAGGACCGGTAGCTAAAGTATTAACCTGACAAAACAAAGTACGCTCTGATGTCATCGTTTCCTCCATAAATAAAAAAATTTATTAAATACTGCTTTTATGCAGAGATGTAGATATCAATTTGATTGCTTTCACTGGGCACACCGGGATGCATTGACCGCACTGGTTACACGTGTGTTGGAGAATCTCAGCCTTCTCTGCCTTCATAACAATAGATTCCACAGGACAAACGTGCAGACATTCTTCGCAACCAACGCATTCAGCCTTATCCACAACAATAATCATTTGGTGTTTTCACGTGGGAATGATACTACATCCCCGTTGTCTCTTGCAAAGGGTTAAACGGTTTATTCTGCCTTGACTTCTATCTTCCGCGGTTTTACATGCTCAGCCTTGGGCAAGGCAAGAGACAAGACGCCGTCCGACATCTTCGCTTCGATCCGATCACGGTTAATTGCATCCGAAATAACAAAATGCCGGTGATAATGCCCAATCGTATATTCGTTATACAGCATTTTCTCATCGCGATACGCCTCCTGAGAAACCTCACCATTGATAACCAATTCGTTGTCGCGGAGATCAATCGTAATATGCTCCGTGTCTACTCCCGGCATATCTATCAAAATAGTGAAGTTGTCCGGCGTTTCATAAATATCAGATTGAGGAAAATACCAGTCACCCTTTCCCGTTATAACGCATTTGTCAGGAGTGATCTTCTTTTTTTCAACTGACGGATGTTCTTTTGTTTCCATGCTCAGGTTCTCCTTTTTGCTAAGCTTTCTGAATCATTACTTGTTTGGGTTTTGCCTCAGAGGCTTTGGGGAGCGTTACCAGCAAAACACCATGTTTATACGAGGCTGTTACCTTTTCCACATCAACTTTTTCAGGCAACATGATAGAGCGGGCAAATGTTCCAGAGCTCCTTTCCCGGCGCAGATAGGTTGCCTTTGCCATAGGGGCAATAGGTTTTCTCTCCCCTTTTATCGTTAAAACGTCGTCTACCACCTGGATGTCCAGATCGCCAATCCTGATTCCGGGAAGTTCCGCGCGAACAAAAACATTGTCTTCATTTACCGATACAATAATCGGGGGAAATTCCATAGCCGCATACCTTTCCCCTTGAGGCGCTGAACCCAAAATATCCAACAAATCGCTCATTTCTCTTTGGATGTGGACAAGGCTATCAAGCGGACCTGTCCTGTCCCATTTTATAAGACTCATGAATAATTACCTCCTCTCAATTCCATAAGGATGTCAAACAGAAATAAAACTGCACATAATTTTGCTGAATCATTCCAAAAGTCATAACGCAGCACAGACGCAATCACTCCCCTTGTCGGTAAAACAAACGTCTCCGCTTGTCATTATGATGTCAACCGGGACGGTTGACTTACCTCAGTGGCGAAGGGGGTTGTAAAAAAACTTGCTAAAAACGTAACACTTTAGTTTTTTGAAAAATAGCCCCGTAGGGGTGAAATGTTTATAGAAAAATGTGATATACAAAA
>CAZBCT010000064.1:0-17542 GCA_964490485.1 uncultured Candidatus Brocadia sp.
GCGCGGCAAACATCGCCATTATTGGAATTTTTCAAAAAACTAAATTGTTACGTTTTTTTCAATATACCACCATCAGGACATTCAATAGGGAAACGGAGAAATATACTCAAGAGGCTCACAATTTGTGATTTATAAACTTGATACAGAGCCGCTATAATCTAACAGGGTGGCACGGACAAACTCCGTTTGTCCGTGTTGGACTTGCGCAACGTTGTTTGCGAAGTATTCATTTTAACATTTGGATAGACAATACAAGGCAGGCCACGTAAGGACAAGGCATTAAGCAGTATTGCAAAAACACGGACAAGCATAGCTTGTCCGTGCCACCCTGTTACCAATTTAAAATGCACCTTTTATGAACATCTTGAGTATACTAACCCGAACAAGTCGGAAAAGACAAAATCATAAGCACGAACGGAAAATACGATCTATATAAACATATGAAATACGTTAACATGCACTGGTCAATGCGAGCGTCCGCGCAACAACAACTTTCCTTGTGCGTTTACTATAAACACCTCTTTTGTTGATACGTGGTACTCATGGAAAACTGTCCAGCATGTCAATGCCAGGTATATGATTTGACTTAGGATAAGACATTTGTTAAAATTTCCCTTTCATAAAAATAGATTGCAGAAATTATTTTGGTACAAGCAATGTGAACGGAATTGGCCGGTAAATTCTATAGTTTTTTCTAAAATACCTATCGTGCCTTTCTCTGGAATGAGGATATATAATTGGATTATTGTATTGTCGGTATTGACCTGGGTGGGACAAATTTAAAAGCAGGTGTCGTTGATACGGGTGGAAGAATTTTCCATCGTCTTTCCATAAAAACCAATTCGAATGCAGATCCGCAGACCATTTCAAATCAAATACTCGAACTCATTGCAGAAACGATGCGAAGCGCTCAGATAAAGGAATCTGACGTTATCGGTATTGGGCTTGGATCGCCAGGCCTTGTTGATAAACAGGGTGAAACGATCCTTTTTTCCCCCAACCTTCCCCTATGGCGTAATATACCTATTAAACGCATCGTGTCAGAACGGTTTTCAAAACCCTGTGTGCTGGAAAATGATGCCAATGCCGCCGCCTGGGGCGAGAAGTGGGCGGGGGCGGGTAAGGAAGTGAAATCGCTGGTAATGTTGACTCTGGGGACGGGGGTGGGAGGCGGTATCGTTATTGATAATAAGCTGTGGCGGGGAGCCAATAACGTGGCTGCAGAGATTGGCCACATGGTGATCCAGACGGATGGACCTCTCTGCAATTGCGGCAACCGGGGATGCGTTGAGGTGTACGCATCGGCGACCGGAATGGTGCGACGCTTTAAAGAAGCGTTAAAGGGCGGTACATCGTCCTCACTGAAAGGTTCTGATGAAATTACAGCAAAGATGATTAACGAGGCCGCCATTCAGGGTGACAAGGTGTCATTGGATGTTATTGAGGAGACGGGGCGTTACCTCGGGATTGCCCTTGTTAATATCATGCATGTATTAAATCCGGAGATGATTGTATTGGCTGGAGGTATGATCGGCTCCGGACAATTGTTGATGGATCCTATCAGAAAGGTTACTACGCAAAGGGCGTTTGAGGCGTCATATCAGGATACGAAAATTGTGTTTTCTCAGCTCGGGAATGACGCGGGGATTATAGGAGCGGCTGGATGTCTACTGAAAGAATTAGAAATTTCTGCATAATTGCGCACATTGATCACGGGAAATCTACCCTGGCAGACCGCTTGCTGGAAAAGACCCATACTATTACATCCAGAGAGTTCCGCAACCAGATGCTGGACGATATGGATCTGGAGCGCGAACGGGGTATTACCATCAAGGCGAGCGCGGTTGCATTGAAGCTGGTACGGGATGGCAAGGAGTATAATCTCAATCTAATAGATACGCCGGGTCATGTGGATTTCAGTTATGAGGTGTCCCGGAGCCTTGGTGCCTGCGAAGGGGCGTTATTGCTGGTGGATGCATCGCAGGGTGTTGAGGCGCAGACCGTCGCCAACGCCTATCTTGCCATGGAGCACAACTTGGCAGTTATTCCGGTTATCAGTAAGATCGATCTGCCGCAATCACGGCCTTATGATGTGCTTACCGAAATGGAAAAAACCCTGGGTATCGATTCCAGTGAAGCGCTTATGGTCAGCGCAAAGACCGGAGAAGGCGTTGATGAAATCTTTGGGGCTGTTATCAAACGTATCCCGCCGCCCAAAGGCGACTCCCATGCACCCCTGAGGTCTTTGATCTTTGATTCGGTGTATGATGAGTATCGTGGAGTTATTATTTATCTGCGAATCTTTGATGGCTCTGTTAAGGTGGGTGACGAGATCTATATGATGAAAACAAACAGCTCTTTCAAGGTCGAAGAGGTCGGCGTTTTCAAGCCCAAGATGGTAGCTAAAACCTGTCTCTTTGCGGGTGAGGTGGGTTACTGCATTGCCAATATAAAATCGATTCGGGATGTCAAGGTGGGAGATACGGTTACCCACAACCGGGAAAGAACGGCCGAAGCGTTGCCTGGGTATCGGGCGCCTATACCGATGGTATACTGTGGTGTTTATCCGGCAGATAATGCCGATTTCCACGTGTTGCGCGAAGCGTTGGAACGGTTGAGCCTGAATGATTCATCGTTTACCTTTGAACCGGAGACTTCACAGGCGCTTGGGTTTGGATTCCGGTGTGGATTTCTTGGTCTTCTGCACATGGAAATTGTCCAGGAACGCCTGGAGCGTGAGAGCAACATCAATATTGTGCAAACCGCTCCGAACGTGACCTATGAGATCTTGAAAACCAATAAAGAGGTAGTTAAGGTCGATAACCCGGAAAATGCCCCCCCGGTGAATGAAATTGAGGAATTCAGAGAGCCCATCGTGCGTGCCAGCTTTGTTTTGCCCACAGAATATGTCGGGACGATTATGCAGTTCGCCGAAGGGCGCAGGGGGCGATATAAAAGCACCGAGTATCTCAGTGAAAAGCGCGCGATACTGTGCTATGAGCTGCCGTTGGCTGAAATCATCTTTGATTTTTTTGACAAGCTGAAATCCGCTACGCGGGGCTATGGAACCCTTGATTATGATTTCCTTGGGTATGAGCCTGCTGACCTGGTAAAATTGGACATTTTGGTGTCGGGCAAACGTGTGGATGCCCTTTCCACGATTGTCCACCGGAAAGATGCAGAGATCAAAGGACGAAAGCTGGTGAAAAAGCTCAAGAACGAAATTTCGCGACACCTCTTTGAGGTGGTTTTACAGGCAGCGATTGGAAGCAGGGTTATTGCAAGGGAATCGATACGCCCCATTGCGAAAAACGTAACGGCCAAGTGTTATGGCGGCGACATTACCCGAAAGCGAAAACTTTTAGAAAAGCAAAAGGAAGGCAAAAAAAGGATGAAGTCCGTTGGGAATGTGGAAATCCCACAAAAGGCGTTTTTATCGGTATTATCCGTTGATGAGTGAGGTGCAGCGTGGCTGATATAAATGAAAAACAGGCAGGTGCGAAGATAAAAGAGAAGACGAAAAAAAAGAAGGGGAAATTACGTGAAAATATCGAGTCTATCGCTATTGCCGTGGCCGTGGCTTTTGCAATCCGCTATTTTGTCGTGGAGGCTTTTAAAATTCCCACCGGCTCGATGGCTCCAACTTTACTGGGTGAGCATAAGAACGTGAAATGCCCGAATTGCGGCTGGTTTTTCTATGCCGACCGCCATAGCGAAGATGCTCTATGTCCCAATTGTCAATTCGAGATAAGCCTCTCTGCTTATTGCAACGTTTGCAGCAATAAGATTCGCTATAACTGGCCTGCATGGTTATGGAGGAAGGGACATTGCCCCCGATGCCAAATTTCAATTGCCTGGTCAGACCTGTCGAACCGGGTAATTCATGGGGGAAATAGAATCGTGGTGAACAAATTCTGGTATAAATTTGCCGATCCAAAGCGATGGGATATTATGGTGTTTATTTATCCGTTACACGATCTCACGTGCAAGAATTGTTCTGCAGAATTTCCCGAAGCGGAATGGCGGGAAGGATTCCGCTGCCAACGGTGTGGATCCACAAAATTTTCAAAGAAGAAGAAAAATTATATCAAACGGCTTGTCGGTTTGCCCGGAGAAAAGCTTCAGATTATTAATGGTGATATTTATATCAATGATACGATACAAAGGAAGCCTGATTCCGTGCAGAAAACGCTATGGCTGCCAGTTTATAACAGTAATTATGTGGTAAAGGACGAGGATACCCCTGCATGGACAACCGACAGTGATGCATGGAAGATTTACGATACAGCGCTTACCCTCGACACCCTGTCCCAGGAAGATTCAGATGCATCTCTGGTAACATTTGGCCGGAGTGTTTCCGATCAAAATGGGTACAATAACCGGTCGGGCCATAATGAAATGGGTGATACCAAGATCAGTTTTGACGTCACTCTCTCAAAAGATTCTCAAATGCTGTCGCTTGTCCTGGAAAAAAACAACGACATCTTTACGGCGCTTATTCCCGCAGACGATACGGCTAGAAAAACTGTCCTCCTGAGGAACGGAGCGAATGTGCTGGAAAAGGATTTTCGCTTGCAAACCGGACATCTGCACAAGATCGCGTTTTCAAATGTGGACCGCATGGTATCCCTGATGATCGATGACAATAAGGTTTTTGCATTTGACTATGATGATGGGGCAATCCCTGATCCGAGCCCCTCTGACGCGAGCAAGATTCGTTTTGGCGGTACTCGCATTCATGCAACCTTTGGGAATATTGAAATATTTCATGATATTTATTATACCAACCTCGCTTCCGGCGCATGGGGCACAACAAAGCCGGTCCAATTGGGGGAAAAGGATTATTTTATGCTTGGGGATAATAGCAGAAACAGCAATGATAGCCGTGTATGGAAGTTTGTTCCGGAAAAGAATATTGTTGGCAAGGCATTTTTCGTGTTCTGGCCTTTAAACACCATGAAATTTATTAAATAATGCTATGAATTTACTCAGAGCAGAGGGACTAACAAAGTCGTACGGCAAACGCACCGTTGTTAATCATGTCAGTTTTGAGGTGAATGATGGAGAGATCGTAGGGATACTCGGCCAAAATGGGGCAGGGAAAAGCACCTCCTTCAATATGATCATCGGTGTCGTCCGTCCCGACAGCGGCCGGGTGATCTTTCAGAATGAGGATATTACGGACTATCCTATTTACCAGCGTGCGCGAAAAGGGATGGGGTACTTATGTCAGGAACCATCTGTCTTCCAGCGGTTGACGGTTGAGGAAAACATTCTTGCCATCCTGGAGACGCACCGATACAATGGCGATGAGAAACATAAGCGACTGATCGAATTACTCAGCGAGTTTAACTTAAGTCCTCTGGCAAAAAACAAGGCATTCACCCTGTCAGGTGGAGAAAGGCGGCGGCTTGAAATCGCACGGGCGCTTGCAAGCTCTCCCACCATGATCCTCCTCGACGAACCATTTACCGGCGTCGACCCTATTGCGGTGAGCGAGGTGCAGGACATCCTCTTAAAACTCAAGAATAAGGGGATTGGCCTCCTGATTACTGACCATAATGTCCGTGAGGCCCTGAGCATTACGAGTCACTCGTATATCATCAGCGAAGGCACGGTTGTTGCCAAGGGCACTACCCAGGAAATCCTGAATAACCCCGTTGCACGCCAATCCTATTTAGGGGATAATTTCCCTACCAGTGAACATCGGTTAGGCGATTTTAAAGACATCCATAACAAAAAGTCGAAAGACGCTGACCGAAAACCCATCGTTCGCAAAGATACCAATATCAGGTAATAGTTGACATTCTGTAATTTGTCAGGGTTTCCCAAAAAGCAAAAGTATGGTTCAGCATTTCTCAAGTTCCCGATTACCTCATGAATAAAGAAGAATTTTTTACTGAAGATGTCTTGACAGACAAAATATACGACCGGGAGGTGATGCGAAAGCTGCTGTCGTATGTTCTGCGATACAAGGCGTCAGGTTTGTTGTCCATCTTTATCGTGCTGATTACTACCGTTTTATTCCTGCTCTGTCCATACCTCTTTGGATATGCAATTGATCATGGCATCAACAAAGGCAATAAAGCGTTACTCTACCATACGGCATTAGCCATACTGGGGATTGAGACATTACGGCTCATCTTAGTGGTGGTGCAGAGCTATAATATTCAGGCTATTGGGCAGAAGGTCATGCTGGATGTGCGCATGGAACTGTTTCGTCACGTCCAATCGCTTCCCGTCTCTTTTTTTGATAAAAATCCCGTCGGACGAACCGTCACGCGACTGACGAACGACATTGCAGCCATTGGAGAACTCTTCTCTGCCGGTGTTATCGTGGTAATCGGAGACATCTTCATCATCATCGGGATATTTGTTGCTATGGTGATGCTCAACTGGAAGCTTGCCCTCGTCACCCTTTCCGTTTTTCCCATAATCGTAATGATTGCCCTCTGGTTTGGGGAACGCATGAAAAATTCATTCCGGGAGATACGGCGCAAGCTGGCGCGCATCAACGCCTATCTCAATGAAAATATCACGGGGATGAAGGTCGTCCAGCTCTTTAACCGGGAGAAAAAGAATTACGCCAAATTTGGCGAAATCAATGATGACTATTTAAAAGAACAGGTCAGATATATCCGCTATTTCGCCGTGTTTCAGCCGGCAGTGAATATGGTAAGCGCGTTGGCAGTTGGCCTGGTGCTCTGGTATGGCGCCGTGAAATACATGCATGGTTTTCTTACCCTTGGTGTACTGGTGGTATTCCTGACATATGTTTATGATTTATTTGATCCCATCCGGGATATTGTGGAAAAATACAATATTTTTCAGGGCGCTATGGCTTCATCAGAGCGGGTATTTGGTCTCATGAGAGAGCCGTCCGAGGTGGATTACGTCATTTCCAATCCATCCAGAGAAATTTCTCAGAGAGACTTTAAAGGAGAGATAGAATTTCAGCATGTCTGGTTTGCCTACCATAGCGACCATGTCTTGAAAGATATATCCTTCCGTATAGAGCCCGGGCAGTCAGTCGCGCTGGTGGGGGTAACGGGCAGCGGGAAGACATCGATCACAAGCGTCCTGACGCGTCTCTATGAAATCCAAAAGGGCACGATCCTGCTTGATCAGATTGATATCCGGAATATAGAAAAGATAGGGCTCCGGTACATCGTTGGTTTAGTGAGCCAGGATGTCTTTTTGTTTGCGGGCACCTTGCGGGATAACATTACCCTGTTCAATCCCATACCCCATGCAAAAGTTTTACAGACCATTGAGGCATTGGGGTTGATGCCCTTTATCGACCGCATGCCCGGGGGGCTTGATATGGAAATTGCCGAACGGGGCGCAAATCTCTCCGTAGGTGAACGCCAGTTTATCTCGCTTTCCAGGATTATTCTTTATGACCCGCGGGTGATAATTCTTGACGAGGCAACATCCAGTATGGATCCCATTTCTGAAGTCTTAATCCAGAGCGCTATGCAAAAGGTCACACAGGGCAGGACGTCCATCTTCATTGCTCACCGCTTATCCACCATCCTTCATTGTGACAAGATTATTGTGCTGAACAAAGGCGAGAAGGTGGAAGAGGGCAGCCACGAAGAACTCCTGCGTTTCGGCGGTCTTTATAACCAGTTATATAAGGTGTATATGAAGGAAGAGCTGATAGGGCATGGGTAACTATCCAAAATTATGCAGGTTTTCAGCTTGGAATGATACATGCAAAACATTGAAAAAATAGAAAGCTCGCTTTGGGAGGCGGCGGACAACCTCCGGGCAAATTCAAAGCTGACCTCCAGCGATTATTTCATGCCGGTGCTGGGCATTATCTTCCTGCGCCATGCTGCGAACCGCTTTGAAACTGCGACACGCCTGATTGAAGAGGACAGGGCAAGCGGCCGGATGCCGAAAAGAAAGGTGGTGCCTGAAGATTACCTCCGGCGCCGCGCCCTCTGGTTGCCGGAAACCGCCCGCTACGATTACATCATGGACAAGGCGGCCATAAGCGGCAACGATTTGCCTCGGCTCGTTACGGATGCCATGAGTGCTATCGAGGCTACTTTCCAATCGCTTCAGGGCGTTCTCCCAAAAGACTATGGCATCTTCGAACCCAGGGTGCTTGAAGACCTGATGCGCCTGTTCAACAGCGAAGAGATTAAGCAGGCCACAGGCGATGTCTTCGGTAAAATCTATGAATATTTTCTCGCCAGGTTCTCGGTACAGAAGGCCCACGACAACGGTGAGTTCTTTACTCCCTTTTCCCTTGTACAGACCCTTGTGAATGTCATAGAGCCTGATCACGGCGCCATATTCGACCCGGCCTGCGGCTCCGGCGGCATGTTTGTTCAGTCCAGCCATTTCATCGAACACGCCGGAGGCGACACCGCAAGGAAGGTTGTTTTCTTTGGGCAGGAGAAGAATCGTGACACGATTCGCATCGCCAGGATGAACCTTGCAGTTCACGGCCTTGAGGGTAAGATCGCTGAGGCTATCACCTACTATCAGGATGAACACAATCTCTTTAACAAATGCGATTTTGTTATGGCCAATCCCCCCTTCAATGTGGACCTCGTGGATGCGGAGCGTATTAAGGGCGATCCGCGTTTGCCCTTTGGACTGCCTGGGGTGAACAAGCAGAAGAAGGTATCCAACGGTAACTATCTCTGGATATCCTATTTCTGGAGCTATCTGAACGATAAAGGCAGGGGAGGTTTTGTGATGTCCTCCCAGGCCTCCAGCGCCGGACATGGTGAGAAAGATGTCCGCCGGAAGATCGTTGAAACGGGGACCGTTGATGTAATGATCGCCATACGCTCAAACTTCTTCTATACACGCTCTGTGCCGTGCGAGCTCTGGTTCTTCGATAAAGGGAAGCCGGAACACCTGCGCGACAAGATATTGATGATCGATGCCAGGAATACCTACCGCAAGGTTACACGGAAGATCTACGACTTTTCAGCCGAACAGCTCTCCAATTTGAGCGCCATCGTCTGGTTGTATCGGGGCAGGCAGGAAAAGTTCCTCAGTCTTATAAAGCGGTATTTCTCCTCGGTGTGTGACGAATGCACATTGATCCATGAAAAACTTACCACATTTGAGGAAACGCTGACGGACGTCTGGAGTTCCTTTGACGCACTGGAGAAGGAGATAAAAAAAATAGAGGGACTCGATGAGGAGAAACAGAAGGGCTTTGCAGATGCTGCCGCAGAACTGAATGACCAATGGAAACCTTACGAAACTGATCGCAGAAAGCTTATCGATGAAATTGAAAAGTTTCGGGGCGGCGTGTGCAAGTCGCTGCCTGAAGATAATAAGAAGCAGCGCTCAGCACGCAAGGCATTTGAGAGGAGTGTTGAACATATCAGGGGGATCATCAAACAGGTTGATCTGCTTTATAAAGTCGTATCCCGCATGGGCGATATTGCGTCTGGGATTTCGAGCGCCGAGGCCATAGCAGAGATCTTTGACCGCCGGACGGTCGGCAGGCTTATCAAACAACTTGACGCACAACGGAAGGATGCCGTTGAACAGTTAAAACAGACAACTTATTTCTACAAACAGATCGTCTGGCTTCAGGAGCGCTTTCCCGATGCTACATTATGCGATGTGCCGGGACTCGTTAAGCTCATTGCTAAGGCGGATATCGAGGCCGCTGACTGGAGTCTCACTCCGGGCCGGTATGTGGGCGTTGCTCCGGCTGAGGTGGATGAGGATTTTGATTTTGAACAGGCCCTGCGCGACATCCATGTCGAACTGGAGGACCTCAATAAAGAAGCGATAGAACTGGCGGCTAAGATACGGGAGAATTTTGAGGAACTGGGGATATGAGCAAAGCGAAAGAGTTGATCCCTGGCGATTATACATCTCTTCTTTCTGAAGTAAAGGAGCGCGTGCGTGCTGCTCAGTATGCGGCCCTCAAGGCGGTCAATAAGGAGCTGGTCACCCTATACTGGGACATCGGACGCCTGATCGTCAGCCGACAGGCCGATGCAGCGCATGGCTCTGCTATCGCCGAGCAACTGGCATCAGACCTTCGCGCTGAATTTCCCGGAGTCGGAGGATATTCCCGACGAAACGTCTTCTATATGCGTGAATTCTTCATCACCTATCGTGACCTGCCAAAAGTGCAACCACTGGTTGCACAAATCGGATGGACACAAAACCTCATCATTCTTCAACGCTGCAACGATCCTCTTGAACGCGAGTTTTTACATAGGATGGAGAATAATGATGGCAAAATTCAGGAGGATTTGAGGAACTGGGGATATGAGTAAATCTAACCGCACGAGTCGTGATGAGTATTTCACACTTTTAACTGAAGTGAAGGAACGTGTTCGTTCTGCACAATACGATGCCCTTCGCGCTGTCAATAAGGAACTTATCGCTCTCTATTGGGATATCGGGCGAATGATCGAAGAACGACAGAAGGATGAAAGCTGGGGCAAATCGGTAGTTGTCAATCTGGCCGGTGACTTGCAGCAGGAGTTCCCGGGTATACAAGGATTTTCTGCTCAAAACCTTTGGCGAATGAGACAGTTCTATCTGGCATATGCTGCAAACGAAAAACTCTCACCGTTGGTGAGAGAAATAAGCTGGACAAAGAACGTCGTTATTTTCATGCATTGCAAGGAACTCCTTGAACGCGAGTTTTACATCCGTATGACGAAGAAGTTTGGCTGGACGAAAAACGTCCTTCTCCATCAGATCGAGAATCAGAGCTATGAAAAGACCCTCCTTGGTCAGACCAATTTCGATAAGACGTTGACGCCGAAGCAGCGCGCCCAGGCGAAGCTGGCCGTTAAGGATGAGTACACCTTCGATTTTCTTGAACTGGGTGAAGAGCACGGCGAGCGCGAATTAGAGCGGGCGCTCATTGCCCGTATTGAAAAATTCCTGCGTGCTATGGGCGGTTTGTTTGCCTTTATTGGCAGTCAGTTTCGGCTGGAGGTCGAGGGCAAGGAATATTTTATTGACCTCCTGCTCTTTCATCGCCGGTTAAGGTGCCTCGTGGCCATTGAGCTTAAAGTGGGCGAGTTCCAGCCCGAGTTCGTTGGGAAGATGCAATTCTATCTGACGGCGTTAGACCGGCAGACACGCGAAAAAGGGGAGAATCCGAGTATCGGCATTATTCTGTGCAAGGAAAAGAACCGCACTATTGTTGAATATGCGCTTCATCCGGTCAAAAAACCTATCGGCGTGGCGACCTATCAGGTGGTCAAGCGCCTGCCGAAGGAACTGAAGGGTCAGTTGCCAGGACCGGAGGAAATCGCCAGGCTGCTGGAAGATGGAGAATGAGGGTGGAGAAGATTCAGGAGAGTTTTGAGGAACTGGGGATATGAAGCTTGCCGACGCAACACTCAATCAAACGCTACAATTCTATAATGGAAAAGCTACGGATACTCACGAGAGCGGTATATTTACTATTTACGGATCAAACGGCACGATCGGTTTTTCAAACGAATTCAATCACGAGGCTGCTATAGTTCTAGGTCGTGTTGGTGCGTATTGCGGCTCAGCTAAGATCAGCGACGATAAGTTTTGGGCATCTGACAATACGATTGTCGTCAAACCCAAACCTGGCCACTCTCTTCATTATTGGTATTATCTCCTTAAGACGCTTTCTCTTCGTAGTTATGCTGGAGGAGCTGCTCAGCCTCTGCTCACACACGGAATCCTCAGTAATGTAAAAACAAAATATCACTCAGATTTCCATCAACAGGTTGCAATTGCCTCAATCCTCTCCGCCTATGACGACCTGATCGAGAACAACAATCGGCGGATTAGGCTTTTGGAGGAATCGGCACGGCTGTTGTATCAGGAGTGGTTCGTCCGCCTCCGCTTCCCCGGCTATGAACACACCCGCATCGTTGACGGCGTGCCGGAGGGATGGGAGAAGGGTGTTGTCTCAGATTATTATTATACTGCTTCAGGGGGAACTCCCAGCAGAAAGAATCCCGATTATTTTATTGGGAACATTCCGTGGGTAAAAACTCAGGAATTACAAAATGGTTTTGTAATAGAGACAGAGGAAAAAATTACGGAAGAGGCACTTAAGGACTCTGCGGCAAAAATTTTCCCAGCGAAAACCATATTAGTAGCTATGTATGGGGCAACGATTGGTCAGATCGGGATATTAAGTGAGCCGTCCTCTACTAATCAGGCCTGTTGTGCTCTAATTCCAAATCATGAAAATACCAGTTACATATTCATTTATTTTTTCTTTCGTGAAAACAAAGCAAATCTCAAGGGGCTTTCTCAGGGTGCCGCACAAAACAATATAAACCAACAGATAATAAAAAATTACGAAATAGTTGTACCTACTTCCGGACTTATACGAGATTTCTGTGAAGTTGTTGAACCGACTTTTGATATGATATTAAATCTTCAGCTTCAAAACCAAAAACTCAAGGCCGCCCGTGACCTTCTGCTTCCAAAACTCATGAGCGGGGAGATTGCGGTATGAGTGGTGAATTAAAGATTGTTATCATTGCTGGTCCGAATGGCGCCGGGAAGACTACCTTTGCTAAAGAATATCTCCCTCATGAAGCCGACTGTCCCGATTTTATTAACGCCGATCTGATTGCCGCCGGGCTTTCGCCTTTCAGACCTGAAACCGCGGCGATACATGCCGGGCGTCTCATGCTTCAGGAGATAAGATCCCGTGTGAGGCAACGGAGGAGCTTTGCATTTGAGACAACTCTGAGCGGTCGTTCCTATACCCAAAAATCCCGCACTGGCAGACCATCGGCTATCATGTTAAACTGATATTCCTGAACCTGCCGAATGCCAACCTTGCGGTTGCGCGGGTTGCAGCGCGCGTAGCACAAGGCGGGCACAACGTCTCAGAAGATATTATTCGCCGCAGATTCAGTGCTGGACTGCGCAACTTTGAAAACATATATAAGAATATCGTTGACGTATGGATTGTATATGATAACTCAGGCAGCATACCGATGCTGCTGGATTGGGGAGAAAAGACATGAGAACTAAGAAATCATTACCAAAGGATTCTGACCTTGCGGGTGTCGGCAAGGCACTCAGAAGGGCAGCAAGAAAGGCCAGGGATCTGGCAGTGAGGACGCGAACACCCTTATATGTATTTGAAAATGGCAAGGTAGTGAACCTGGTTAAGCAGAAAAAAAGCCGGATAAAGAAAACATAGCGTACTTATAGTATTTTGAAAAAACTCAATAGAAAACCTTCCTGTGTTGGCTGTATCAAGGTGAATATACAGTGAGAGACGGATTCAAAACATGTCTTTGCAATTTTCAAATCCTGAAAGGATGTCATGATTATAGCCAATTGACGCATTTTTGTCTGTTAACCCCGCAGGGGTGACATTGATTTTTTATGCTGGGAATGGTAATTTATTTCACCCTTTCAGGGTTGTCTATTTTAACTGCGCAGGGTTCTATAATCATTTCAGCCCTTCGGGCTTTTTTACCGCATAATAGGGAGTTATGATAACAGACATTAACAGCGAAGACCGTTTGGTGCAGGAGACATTTGCGAATTACCTGCGCGACAGGCTCGGATGGGAAAGTGTCTATGCTTATAACAACGAGACTTTCGGGCCAGATGGTTTGCTCGGTAGAGCGGGAGAGCGGGAGACCGTGCTGATACGCGATCTGATGGCAGCGCTCACGAGGCTTAACCCATCTCTTCCCCCGGAGGCAATTGACAAAGCAGCGCAGGCCTTCACCCGCTTTGACTTTTCACGCTCGATGCTGCAGCACAACCGGGAATTCTATCGCTCTATCCGAGATGGCGTCCCGGTAAGCTACCGCGACGAGCAGGGGCAGCTCAGGCATGCCTGCGCACGGGTGATTGATTTTCAAAACGAGAATGGACCGGATGGCAAACCACATAACCGCTTTTTGGCCGTACGTGAATTGAAGATTCAGGGGTTGCGCGTCCCCCATTACAACAGACGGGCAGATATTGTCTGCTTTATAAACGGCCTGCCTGTCGTGTTCTTTGAATTAAAGGCAGTGTACAAGAACATCCGTCTGGGCTTTGACGGCAATCTTACGGACTATATGACCGAACAGGTGATCCCGCATGCCTTTTACCACAATGCTTTTGTTGTGGTCAGCAATGGGGACCGGGCGCAGTACGGCTCGATCACTAGCAGATGGGAGCATTTTGCAGAGTGGAAGCGGAATGACGAAAAGGATAAAGGTGCGCTGGAAGCCCCTATACTGCTGGACGGCATGCTTTCAAAGGAACGGCTGCTTGATATTTTAGAAAACTTCATCATCTTCGACGACAGCAAGCCCGGCGGAACGAGAAAAATTGTTGGCCGCAACCACCAGATTCTGGGTGTGAATAATGCCGTAGCCTCAGTAATCCATCAGGAAGCGTTAAAGAGGGAGTTTCCGAAGGAGGAGAGGCTTATACGTTATGAGTACAGGCCGGAAGCGCTAAAGGTTGCCGAGGACTCCTTCGTACCGAGCGGGGATATCATACACTCCGGCGAGGAAGTTGCCAGGATTGATTCGTTCCCTTTGGTGAAACGGGCACATCCTGATCTTGGACGCCTTGGCGTTTTCTGGCATACACAGGGGAGCGGAAAATCTTATTCTATGGCGTTCTTTGCAGAAAAGGTGCGTCGCCGGGTGCCGGGAAACTTTACCTTTGTTATCATGACTGACCGTGAGGACCTGGATGACCAGATCTATAAAACTTTCGTCGGCTGTAGTATTGCCGACACCAGGACTACTCCCCGCGCCGGGTCTGCCAAAGAGCTGGAGACCCTGCTCAAGGAGAATCACCGGTTTGTCTTTACTCTCATACAGAAATTTCGCAGGGAAGCGCCTCCCAGGGAGCCGTACAGTTTGCGGGATGATATCATCGTCATTTCGGACGAGGCCCACCGCACCCAGGCGGGCAAGCTTGCCCGCACGATGAGGCTCGCCCTGCCGTATGCTTCATTCATCGGCTTCACAGGGACGCCATTGTTCAAGCACGATCACCTGACGAAACGGATATTCGGCAGCTACGTTTCACGGTACGACTTCAAGCGGTCAGAAGAGGATCATTCAACCGTCAAACTCATGTATGAGAACCGGGGAGAGAAGCTTGGGATTGCCCGGCTTGACCTGAACGACCGCATTGCCGCCAGGATTGAGGAGGCGGAGCTTGATCCCGATCAGGTATCTCTACTCGAAAAACTTCTTGGTAAGGACTACGAGGTAATCACGGCCGATGACCGGCTCGATAAGCTGGCAGACGATTTTGTGGATCACTGTTCTGTGCGGTGGGAGTCGGGCAAATCCATGGTCGTTTGCATAGACAAGATCACCTGTGCCCGGATGCATCAGAGGATCATACCAAGATGGCAGGCCAGGATCGCTCAATTAAAGGCAGAACTGCCTGGCCGGGAAACCGTCTTCGCGATTGCCTCGGAGGATGAAAAAGAAATAAGGCAAAGGGAATTTGACAAACTCAGGGGCCGGATTGCATGGATGGAGAGCGCTCTCATTGCGATCATCATCAGCGAAGCACAAAATGAGGTGAGGGACTTCGCAAAATGGGACTTTGATATTGTGCCCCATCGCGCCCTGATCAAGCAGGGGTTTGAGACATCGGACGGAAAGCGCATGGACGTTGAAACCGCATTCAAGGATCCTGAACATCCCTTCCGCATCGCCATTGTCTGCGCCATGTGGATGACCGGTTTCGACGTGGAATGCCTCTCAACGATGTATATCGACAAGCCCATGAAGGCGCATACCCTCATGCAGGCAATTGCCCGCGCTAACCGTGTTTATCCTGGCAAAGACTGCGGCGTTATCGTGGACTATAACGGAATGCTCAAAAGCCTTCGTGAGGCGCTGGCTCAATATGCAGTGGGTGACGGCGAGGAGGGAGAGGGAAGAACCGATGATGGGGAAACCGGGTTAATCGCTCCAATCGAAGAACTGGTAAAGTCGCTGGTACAGTCAGTTGAGGCTGCAGAAAATCATTTGCGTAATCTTGGGTTCGAGCCTGACAGGTTGTCTGGAGCCAGGGGTTTCGATCGCATTCAGGCCCTCCGCGACGCAGTTGAAGCGCTTCACACTACCGATGAATCAAAACGTCGCTACGAAATTATTGCACGACAGATCTTTGCGCGATTCAAAGCCCTTCTGATGGAGCCTTCTGTATTTCAGTTTGCCGGGAGGCATGACAATATTGAGGCGATTTACAAGAAGCTTGAGGAACGCCGTGATACTGCTGATGTAACTGAGATCTTAAAAGAGCTGCATCGGATTGTTAACGAGGCAATACGTATAGCCGGGAATGAGGGGGGCCGGACCGAAGGTCTGACCGTTGATCTCAGCCAAATAGACTTTATTAGGTTAAGGGATGAGTTCTCTCAAAAGGTCAAAAGAAAGCATTCAGTCTTACAGGACATACGAGAGATCGTTGAGAAGAAGCTCCGGCAAATGCTGGCGAACAATCCACAGCGTATGGACTACTATAAGAAATATCAGGAAATTATCGCTGACTATAATCGCGAGAAGGATCGTGTGACAGTCGAAGAGACGTTCGTACGGCTTACGGAACTGGCACATAGCCTTGACGCTGAGCAGCGAAGGGCAGTTGAGGAAGGACTCACTGAGAATGAACTTGCTCTTTTTGATCTTCTCTGCAAGGAAAACATCAGTAAGAAAGACCGGGAAGCTCTGAAGCGAGCCAGTTGCGGCTTGCTTGCATCCCTGATAGAGCTGCTAAAGCCCATGGAACGTTGGACAGAGAAAGAACAGACGCAGGCTGAGGTGAAAGTCTTTATTCTGGACCGTCTTTTTGAATTGCTGCCGCAGCCGCCATATTCGTCAGAGGAGACCGAGGCTGTTGCTAGTCGTGTCTATGATTACGTGTGGCAGAGGAGTGCTGCCGGAGGAAGTTTTACCGTGGCGGCGTGACCTGATTCCCGATCTAAACCATCCGCTTAGCGGTTGGTTTGGCTCGGGAACTATATCTGAAGGGACAAGTTTATAGCGCATGCTTGCTATCCTCAAAGACCAGCATAATCTGCAAAACTTTGATAAGCAAGCCAAAGTCAGTGATTTGGGGGAAAAAAATTGACCAGATTGTCTATAAATCCTACGACCTCACACCAGAGAAGTTTGATGTTGTGGAGAGAAAATAAATATGTTTATTGTAACAAAAGGACAAAGATGTACTAAACAACCTGGCATAACAAGAGATGATTATTCCGCAGTTGTTGGAGGATTACTCATGGCGGGTTCAGGCTTCGTCGTGAGCACTCAGCCGAACGGTTTACAACCTGAACCCATGATTTGGTGGGGCAACAGCGTATTACAATCTTCCCGGCATTATGTGCCATACTCAGTTTGCCGAATGTTCCACGCAGGCGGAAAGCCTGCGGCTATCTAATTTGATGTACAGGGATTTCAAAATTTTGGTTGTGTGGATAGGTGAGGCATATCAAATTCTTAACACACCCCTTACCCCTCCCAAGCTTACTGTTGGACAATTTTTTGCTGGACAGGTTTAAGATAGGAGATGCCTTATTATTCAAGGGTTTTGGCGTATA
>CAZBCT010000065.1:0-17535 GCA_964490485.1 uncultured Candidatus Brocadia sp.
TGTTTGGGTATGAATGCTTGTATGCCAATTATAGAAAATGCTTCGCCCCTACACGACGCGGCAAACATCGCCATTATTGGAATTTTTCAAAAAACTAAATTGTTACCTTTTTTGGATATCTGGACTTTGACGTTACCCTGGCAGAGATGTTTGCAGGCTTGAAAAGAGACAAAAGATGTGTTATTATTATATCCATATTTTTCGAGATCCAGCATAAAGCATTTTCGCAGTAAATTGAGTTCAGGGATGAGTGAGATTTTTTGCGGAACACTTCTTACTCTCTCATACAAAGTTTATCCCCCCCCTTCATAAAAAAGCGAGCGGTACATGAGAAAAGCAAAAGTGACCCTGCATGACGGTGCGCGCGTGGCAATAATCGGGGGCGGCCCTGCGGGTTCATTCTTCGGCATTTTCGCCTCCAAACTAGCCCGGGATATGGGTAAGACACTCGATTTGACGATTTACGAGAGAAAGTCCTTTTTTACCCACGGGGCAATAGGATGCAATATGTGTGCCGGGGTTATTTCAGAATCGTTGGTGCAAACCCTGGCATTGGAAGGTATTAATTTACCTTCTAATGTTGTGCAATGGGGCATTGAGTCGTATTTTTTTCATACCCTGGATGGTAGCGTTGAGATAAAATCTTCGCGTCTCAGACAGCGGGGCATAGCCACGGTCTTCAGGGGTAGCGGACCTGCCGGAAGTTTGGCAAAAGGCATACAGAGTTTTGACGAGTTTCTTATCGAAAAGGCCATGGAACATGGCGTTTGTGTGAATCGGTCTTTTATCGATAAGGTTTGTATGGAAGGAGATAAACCAAAACTTTATTCGGCCGGAAACATGCTCCAGGATTGCGACCTCCTTGTTGGTGCCTTCGGAATTAAAGGAGGTACCGGCAAAATGTATGAGGAGATCGTTGCCGGATATAAAGTTCCGCCTACCGTCAAAACTGCTCAATCTGAGATCGAACTGGGAAGTGATTGGATAGCTCACCGGTTTGGGCACTCAATCCACATCTTTTTGCTCCGCATCCCCGGAATAAAGTTTGTCAGCGTCATACCAAAAGGAGATTACATCACGATCAGTGTATTAGGAAAAGAGCCCAAATCAGACCATATAAGGGCTTTTCTTGACCATGCTGCAATGAAAAAGCTCTTACCGTCAGGTTTTAAAATACCAGAAAAATTTTGCCACTGCTTTCCGAAAATCAGCGTGGGCGCTGCAACAAAACCTTTTGCCACTCGGGCAGCGTTTGTAGGAGATGCCAGTAGCACACGGTTGTACAAAGACGGAATAGGCTCTGCCTATATAACGGCAAAGGCAGCAGCCCATACCGCATTGCTCCACGGGATTGAGGAAAAAGACTTCAGAGAATATTACTTCCCGACTTGTAAATTCTTGAATAGAGATAATCTGTTTGGCCGGCTCCTCTTTGCTGCAAACAATCTCATCTCTGTCATATCGCCAATGTCCCGGAGTTATTTCAATATCGTTCAGGGTGAACAAAAAAATCTGGGGACAAATACGCCCTACAGTGATATCCTCTGGGATATGTTTACTGGAAGCAGATTCTATAAAGATATCTTCATGAGGACATTACACCCATCATTTATCATGTACTTGTTAAGTGCAATAGTCATTTACCCTTTTAAAAAAACGTTCTATTCCTTTAGAAACCGATAGAAAGGAGGAGTGCCATGTCGGAAGAAGCTCTCCTGGGAAGGCTATACAAAGATGGCGAAACTATTGTTGAGGAGGGCATGCAGAGCCGCACCATGTATGTAATACAGTGCGGAAAAGTGAAGGTTGTAAAGAACGACAAGGGAAGTGAAACTGTTTTGGCTTTACTCGGGGAGGGGGATATTTTTGGTGAGATGAGCCTCTTTGATGCCAGCCCCCGCTCTGCTACGATCAAGGCCGTTGGAGAGGCAAGGGTCCTGGCCATAGAATATGAAGGACTTCTCAAACGGTTTAAAATGGACCCTACGCTTGCTCTCCGCATGATCAAGCAGATGTCTCAGCGTATCAGAGATTTAAACGTCAGGTTAATCTCAGCGCAAAGAACCATGCATCATGCCAGCGACAGCCTGTTGCAGCTTAAGAAGGCCGAAGATGTTCGTATAAAAGATCTTGAACCAAACATAATTACCCTTATAACACGGCTACAAGAAAAGCTTCATACAATAACTGAACAGTACGTTCATCAGGACGAATCTCTTCATGAGGATTAACGGATTGATAAACTCATCATCTCACCTATCTCCGGATGGGTTTCCGGGTTTTATCACAGGAGAGCATCCGGCGCTATGAAACAAACATTTCTTCCCTTGAAAAGACACCACGGGTTTTCTCTGGTATGTTGGTTTGTCCTGGTGTTTCTTTTTCAAACGGTATCCTTCATCCCCCGGTTAATTGCCGCAGAAAACACAGCCATTATTTTCCGAAGCCAGCAAATTGCAGCCTATAACGAGGCAATTCAAGGATTTGAAGAAGGATGCAAAGGGAAACATATCTCGGTAAAGGCCATCTACGACCTTCACGGGGATACCGAAGAGGGTAAGAATATTGTTCAGACGGTCAAGGAGAGCAAATCGAGACCGGATGTCATCCTGGCCGTAGGCGTACTTGCCGCAACCCTTGCAAAAGAACATTTCCCTGATATTCCCATCATATTTTGCATGGTTATCAATCACGATCGTTTCAATTTACAGGGAACGAATATTACGGGTATTTCATCAGAGGCATCGATCGAAGACCAATTTTCCGTCCTAAAAGAGATTCTGGGATCGCACAAGAATATCGGGGTCATTTATGACCCGGAGAAAACGAGGAAAATTGTTGCACAAGCAAACACCGTGGCAAAGCAATTCGACTTTAATCTTGTTAAAAGTGAGGTATTCCTGGAAAAAGAGGTCGAATCAGCGCTGAAAAATATTACCCATAAGGTTGATGCCTTATGGTTGATACCCGACAGTACGGTAATTACAAAAAAAAACCTCAATAGTATTCCTAAAATAACCCTGGGAAGCCACCTGCCGGTATTTTCCACTTCTGATGCTATGGTAAAAGCAGGGGCGCTGGTTTCTGTTTCGCCAAATTATAGGTACACGGGTATACAGGCTGCCCAACTTGCACAAAGGTTATTAACCAATCCAGCAACAACTTCATTGGGTATTCAGCAACCAAAGAAGCTGAAATTAACGTTAAATACCCAAACGGCAAAAACGATTGGAATAGATCTGTCATCCATGCAGTCGTATCCGGACGTAGTTTTATATCCACAATAGGGTTTTATTATAAATCCCATGATTAGCATTCGTATAAAACTTATCCTTTTGGTGAGCCTCCTGGTGATTTTTATCGGGACACTCTGTTGCGCACTTTTTCTCTACCACACGAAAAGACAGCAGGAGGAGGCGCTTAAGAAATTTGGCACGTCACTTATTTTGCTGCTTGCGCAGGACAAAGAAGTTGCCTATGCCTTGCGGTCCGAACAGACGGCATTTCTTGATGCTGCTATCAATAGAGTGCGGAAGCTTGACCGGGAAGAGGAAATTGGTTACTTGCGCATATCAGATAACCAGAAAGTCCTGGTTGAAGAAAAGGCACAAAAGATTAACGTAAATATGGGAGAAATTCCCATGCAAAAAAATCTTCAAAAACAGAGTACGACGATCAGCCATAGCCAGTGGACGAGAGGTGGCATTCTTATCGAGGTGTCAGCCTTTAATCTTCCAACTGAAATTTTCTGTGATAGAATCAAGACCAGTTCAGGAGAGGTATTTTGTAATTTTTTTGCGCCGGTCTTTGAAAAAAAGACCTTCTCAGAGGAAGAATTTGCCGCACAGATTTTAGGTGAATACGGAGTAGATACGGAAGAATCACAAGCAGTTTTAGGGTTTGTACAAATGGGTTTATCCCATCACAAATTAAACAAAAGAACTCAAAAGATCGTCTGGCAAAGCATTGTCCCCATGGGATTAGGCATTGTCGTTGGCGGAATATGCATGACGTTTTTTCTCGCCACATACCTTGTTTCTCCGCTACGATACATGGCAAATATTACCCTGGATATTGCCAGAGGAAACCTTACTCGCACGGTTGACATCCGCTCCCGCGACGAAATTGGACGGCTGTCCGTAAATTTTAACGAAATGACCAGGTCTCTCAAGGCGTCTCATGATGAAAAAGAAAAGATTATGGCACAGTTGCGGGATCATATCAGAGATCTCAATAACACAAACAAAGACCTGAGGGAGGCACAGGAGCGACTGGTGCGTTCGGAAAAATTAGCCGCCGTTGGCAAGTTGGCTTCGGGAGTCGGGCATGAGCTGAGAAATCCACTGGGCGCTATTAAGAATGCCCTCTTCCTTATGAAAAAGAATGTTTTCGCTGTTCATGCACAGGGCGAAAGCCAAAAGTTCAATACCATGATGGAAGTCATCGAAAAAGAAACCGAGAGGGGTATCAAAATTGTCAATGATCTCCTGGGCTTCTCAAGGACAGCAAAACCCACGGTATCTCCCGCCAATGTTCGCGCCATCATTGAATCTTCCCTCTCAAGAGTCAGGATACCGGAAAAAATTAAAAAAGTTATGTACGCTGAAGACTCTCTGCCTCCGATCCTTGTTGATGCCACACAGATTGAGCAGGTATTTATAAATCTGATCCAAAATGCCTGTGATGCCATGCCCGCGGGGGGATCATTAACTATTCGCGCACAAAAAGAAGGCAGCGCTGTTTTATCGACCACCTTCACCGACACCGGGTGCGGTATCCCTGATAATGTGAAACATCTGATATTTGATCCCCTGTTCACGACAAAATCCAACGGGCTTGGTCTCGGCCTGGCTCTCAGCCATAGCATTATACAGAGGCATGAAGGGCATATTGAGTTAGAGAGTCAAGAAGGGAAAGGCACCACTTTTACCGTGAAATTACCCATAACAAACACTCAAGGATAAGATCGTATGGCAAATGAATTATCTGGTAAACGGTGCATCATGCTCGTCGATGATGACCTCTCCATGCTTCAAACCACTACCGCAATATTGGAAGACGAAGGATATGATGTCTTAACCTGTAGTAGGGGAAAAGAGGCTGTTGATAAATTTCATGATGCAGTTTTTACGGTTATACTGGATATCAATATGCCTGATATATCAGGATTAGCAGTCTCAGAGGCTATTAAATCGAAAAATCAATACATCCCCATTATCTTTTATAGCGGTCATGATGAACGGGAGAAACGGGTTGACATCCGCAAGCATTTTCGGCCACATGCTTATGTGGTTAAGGGCAGCGATCCGGAACAACTCCTCGACACGGTTGCGGGTGCAGTAGGAGCTTACAAAAATATAAGAGAAAATGTCAAGCTTAACGAAGTGCTCCGGGAACGAAACACTTTGATTGAAGAATTCAACCGGTCGCTGGAAGACAAGGTGAAAAGACAAGTAGAAGAGATTCAGAGAACATCCCGTTTAAAAAGATACGTCTCACCGCAAATTGCCGAGAGCATTATCTCAAGCGGCAGCGATAAATATCTGACGAATGACAGAAAATTATTAACGATATGTTTTTCTGATCTTAAGGGTTTTACCGAGGCGTCTGAGAATATGGAGCCGGAGGATACCATAACCCTGCTAAACGAATATTTTACCGAGATGACGAAAATCGTTTTCCGGTATGGAGGAACGCTTGACAAATTCATGGGAGATGGAATTCTCGTATTTTTTGGTGATCCCATTGAGTATGCTAATCACGCCGAGCGGGCAGTCAGAATGGCAATTGATATGCGGAAAAAAGTGCAGGAACTGCGAAACCACTGGCTCGAAACGGGATGCAACATTGATATCTATTTCGGCATAAACACTGGATATGCTACCGTCGGAAACATCGGCTCAGAAATCCAGATGAACTATACCGTAATAGGCCACCAGGTCAATATTGCCCATAGATTGCAGATGGAAGCCAAGCCAAGCCAGATTCTGATTACCTCACGTACCTTGTCGGAAATAAAAGACCTGGTGGAAACAGAAGAAATTAAAAACGTAAAATTGAAAGGGATTAACAAGCCGGTAGACGTATATAATGTCTTACAGTGTAAACAGTAATTCTATGGTAAAATTACTGCCGGGTTTAATCTGCTTGATAAGGATCATCATGATCCCGCACCCCTTGCGGTACCGGCCGGGCTGTCCCAACCAAGGAAGGACGTTTTTCCTTGGACTGAGCCGCCTGTTCTGGCGCGTATATCCGGAGAAACCTTTTCATTCCGCTTTTCCCAGCTTTGGGTGTTTTGAAAGTGCCGTTACCAGGGCTTTTGCTATGTCTTGTTTGGTTTCACAGCAGGATTCAATTTTCTTCTGTGAATTTACCAGATAAGCCTGGTGTTTATTTCCCGCAATCTCATCCTGATTATTGGCGACAACGAGATCTGCCCCATTTTCTATAAGAGAGGCATATGCCCTTTCGACAAGAGCATCTCGTGATAATCCCGCTTCTAGTTTAAACCCTATGAAAAGGGCATGTGGCCATAACTTCCTTATCAATTTTATAACCTTGGGTGTCTTTACAAAGGTTACGACCAGTTTGTCTTTATTCGAAGGTATCTTGCCTTGACTACGCGCCTCCGGCGTGTAGTCAAGCACTGCCATAGCATGTACAATCGCATCGAATGAATTGTCTTTCAGTTTTTCCTGAATCGTGATTACCAAGTCGTCTATTGTTTCTATTTCAATAAGCATCAGTCGACGGGAACAGTCTTTATCTAATAAAATAATGTCTGGAATGCTACTGCCTGTTCCATAAATGAACGTTACGCAAGCGCCGCTTTTCAGAAGTTCGGTTGCAATCATAGCCCCCAATTTTCCGGTCGAGGTATTGCTAATGTACCGCACGGCGTCTATATAGCCTTTGGTCGGTCCTGAGGTTATCATGACGTGTACCCCTTCCAAACTCCCCATATTTACAGCCTTTCCGAAAAGATTGTGAAGTGAGTCGGCAAGAAATCCCGTACTTCATTTTACTGCAGCAAATTATAATATTTCAGCCGAGTTATTACAACACTAAGGAATTAAAGCTGCTAAGGTTGAACTATAAGCTGGATCTTCGTTATAAATTGGAACACAGTTCGCTGTTTTATAAGATTTCTTTTTTCCGAAGGGAGCATTCTCAGCAGTTTATGGTGTCAAGGATTGCTATCGATATTACAAATACGTAAAATAAGGAATTATGCGACGGCCTATTGTTCTTATAACCCTGCTCCTGGTATGTGGTATCTCTATAGGGTCATGCACAAAGATTCCCATCTCTTGTACCATTGGGATCGGTCTTTTAGCATGGGCGTGCTGTTTTATAACCTTCTTTGTTCATAAATGCAGTACATTTTCCCTCCCATGCCTGGCAATCTTTTTTCTGATAGCATCAATAGCATATTACGATTCCAGGACAGATATTCTTCCCGAAAATCATATTGAATATATTCTCACCACCCAAAAATCCCTTCTCCGTATATCCGGAACAATTATCAATCCACCTGCTCTATGGGATGAAACTATTCTGAACAGGCGTGAAGTGCAGGTGAAATCGGGACAAATTCCCCAAAAAACCCATTACAAGAGTTCATTTACCATCCGCGCCGAAGCGGTAGAAACGGCATCAGGCTGGAAAGAAGTAAACGGAAACATGAAAGTAAATTTGTACCCATCAAAAGAGGAGTATGGGGAAGTAAATAAGGATATTTCTCTTTTAAGAAAATTGGGTTACGGGCAAAGGGTAGCACTGTTCGGTTATGCATTCCTTCCAAAACCTCCTGCCAATCCGTGCGAATTTGACTACAAGAGCTATTTGCAAAGACAAATGCCATCGGTTCGTGGTTTGATGACTATAGTAAACACAAATAATGTAACACCAAAAGGCCGGGATGATGTTAACGGTATATATCGTTCCCTGTATGCCTTATCCAATAAATTAAATAACACCATCTACACGCATACGTTTAGCAACAGTGCCCCCTTGATCAGCAGTATGGTGTTAGGCAACAGGACCAATCTTTCAAGCGAAACGATCGATAATTTTATGAAAACGGGGATCATCCATTTTATTGCCGTAAGTGGTTTTAATGTGGGAATCGTGGTCTTTACCGTACTGGTACCATTGCGTTTCTTAGGAATACATCAGACTTTATCAACGATTCTTATCCTGGCTGCGGTTATTTTCTATGCTTTGTTAACGGGACTTAATCCGCCGGTACTTCGCGCAAGCATTATGGCTTTTGTCTTTTTCGGCAGTTATTTAGTGCGGAGGCAGTGGGATATCACCAGCGGTATCTTTACCGCCATTTTCTTTATCCTTGTCAGAAACCCGGCGGATCTTTTTAACATCGGGTTTCAATTATCAGTGCTGGCGACAATGGGAATCGTCTATGGATCAGCTCGGATCGAGGCGGCTTTGTTTAAAACCGCTCTGTTTATTGAAAAATTACAGGTAAAGGCCGAACGGGGACGGTTGTTTTTCTTAAAAAAATATCTGCGTAAATCTCTCTGTGTATCCCTGGCCGCATGGTTGTCAACCTTGCCTGTCACGGCCTATTATTTTCACCTTTTTACCCCTCTTGTTTCTATAATCAATATCCTCGTATTCCCCTTGTTTTGGATGATTATCGTTTGCGGCATTGTTTTGTTAACCCTTGGAATGGCTTGTCCCGCTTTAGCTGTTGTTTCTGCATGGTTGGCATCCAATACAAATATTGTACTGGAATCTCTGGTGTCAAATCTTGCATCTTTACCTTGGTCGTATTTCTATGTCAGCGGGCCTTCACCAGCAGAAATTGTTGTATATTACCTGCTTGTCCTTCTCCTTCTCTGTCGGAATTATTTGTCCATAAATTTTGCTCAACTGGTAATATTTGGCCTGCTCTGCGCTAATATTTTGCTTTTTCCCCGTATCGGTAAATTTTCAAGCCGCTCTTTAACAATCACATGCCTGGACGTGGGGCACGGGAGCGCTCTCTTTATTCAATTTCCTAACGGAAAAAATATTTTGTATGACGCAGGCTCATGGCAAAATTATGATGTCGGGAAATATATTATTTCTCCTTTTTTATGGAGCCAGCACATTAAAAAGATCGATCTGGTAATTCTATCGCATGAACACGAAGATCACGTGAATGGTTTGTCGTCTCTCATCGAGAGATTTCAGGTAAAATCTGTATATTCACAACATCATTTGTTTGCATCACAAGCGGGACAAAAAATACTCTCGTCCCTTATAAAAAACAACGTCCGAACAGAACTGCTGTTTTATGGAAAGAGTTTAAAGGGGTTTGAGCCTGCCACCATAAAGATATTAAATCCCCCGTCTCATGTTGACGACGTTACTACCATAAATGACAATTCCTGTGTCATAAAAATTGAATATCTCGGATATGCCGTCCTTCTATGCGCCGATATTGAGGAGGAAGGAATCGGACTACTTTTGTCAAAGGCTTCAGAAATCAGGTCTGATATCATTCAAGTGCCGCATCATGGTTCACTCATCCGTAACTTAGGAATGTTTATCAATACCGTACAACCCGCATATGCCTTCATAAACTCAAGTGATAGCACTGTCGCCGGCGAGACATTCAATATCCTGAAAAAACACCGTACCACTATTTTGCAAACGCACTTGGAAGGGGCGATAACACTCCGCATTGATGAAAATGGGATAACAAGTTCTGCTTTTTTAAATAAGGCTTTAAAATAATTACTGCCGCATGATGCGTTTGTTTTGCTTATTTTAAATCATATTATATAATTACATCTGTTGATTTTGCACATTTAAGGCGGAGATGGAAATATTTTAACCGTTATATTTAAGGCATACCCCATGTCCCTACCCCTTTGGATACTAACAGGCCCCACGGCAAGTGGAAAAACAGATATCGGCTTAAACATTGCCGACAATAGCAATGTTGAGATAATCTCGGCTGATTCTATGCTTGTGTATCGTGGTATGGACATCGGCACAGAAAAACCTTCTCTTGAGGTAAGAAATAAAATCCCGCATCATTTGATTGACATTGTTGATCCCTGGGAGGATTACAATGTAGGTCGGTATGTAAAAGATTTTGATGTCGTTGCTCAAAGTCTCTGTCAACAAGGTAAGCAATTTATCGTTGTGGGTGGAACGGCTCTTTATTTAAAAGCCATTATGGATGGCTTATTTGAAGGTCCTCCGGCAGATTGGGAATATCGCAATTCCTTAAAGGCCATTGCTATGAAAAAAGGTGCCCATTACTTGCATACCATGCTTGGCGAAATAGATCCCGAAACTGCCAGGAAACTACATATGAATGATCTAAAGAGGATTATCAGGGCACTCGAGGTTTTTAAAGCGACACATCGGCGTATCTCATCATTTCAAACTCAATTTGGCCATAAAAATCCAAAATACGATTGTACGATCGTTGCAATTGAGCATAATCGTGAAGCGCTATATAAGCGCATAGAAACACGCGTGGATCGTATGTTTGCGCGAGGTCTGGTTGATGAAGTTGGGAAATTGGTAAGTAATCCGTTGAGGTTAAGCAGGCAAGCTTCTCAGGCGCTTGGTTACAAAGAAATGATTGATTATTTTAATGGGAAATATACATTTTCTGAGGTTTCCCGCGAAATCAAACAAAGGACGCGCCGATTTGCAAAAAGGCAAATGACCTGGTTCAGAAGTTTTCCAAACATTCACTGGATTCATGCCAGGACGGAAGATGATACTGCCGGACTTTCTGAACAATTTCTTAAATATTTTTTGGCCCAAAAGAATAACCAATAATCACGTAAATTTAAAAATGAAAAAATATATTTTTAAGAAGAACAAACACAATGGCGGAAATACTTATTAATTGCTAGTAATACGAAAAGACAAATAATAAATCTGAAAAGGGCAAGCAATTGAGTGGTTGAGACATGAGCATCCCCCCCGGCTGGCTGCAAATTACGGGTTAACACAATTTTGCCAAATATCGGATCAGGTCCGTACTCGTAATAATTCCCACGAGATGCCCGTCCTTGTTAACTACCGGAAGGGAATGAAATATCCCATCACTCATAAGTTGTGCAGCCTTTCGCACGGTATCATGAATCTCTATGGTAACAAGGTTCCTTTTCATTACTCTTTCAATTGACCACCCGTCTGCCGTGGATACGGTAATGCTCAACCTGATAATATCGGTAGTGCTGATGATGCCAACAAGCTTCCGGCCGTCTACCACCGGCACATGATGGATCTGATTTTCCGACAATATCCGGAGCACTTCGCTCATTTTTTGGCTTATCTGCACGGTCTTTACGCTGGTAGTCATAACATGAGATATGGGATCAAGTTGTTTCATAATTTTTGCCTTTCATTGGATCTTCGGTTAAGGGTGTTTATACCTCTTCTCCCCCGATAACATTCATCCCGGGGATATGCGGTAAAAGATTCTTTTTCGTAAATTTTCTTCCTCCCTGTGTCCGCTATTGCAAAATGGCAACGGAATGGAGCGCTGCCGGACATGCCATGGAAAACCTAATCGCTTTTGAGCTGTTTGACTACATCGATTATCAGACTGGCAGTGAGCCGCGACCGATTGACTATTCCGGTAAACCGTTTGTCTTTATTTATTGCAGGGAGGTTGTCGACATCGAGAGATTCCATGAGTTGAAGCGCCTGGCTTTTATCGGTAGTTTCACTCACTGCACTTTCTGACGGTATGAATCCCGGTAGTTTTTTCAGTGATGCTTTATCCGGTGAGTTGAGCCACCGGGCAAAATCTTCCGCTCTATAGGGTGGATTTACACTCATTAGAAGCGCCGTTAATTCCTGTGCATCAGCCACGGCAAAAAAGGAGCCGTCTTTGTCTTCCATGATGATGTAGCGGAGAAATGGATATTTGACTAAAGAAACAAGATATTCTTTAATAACCTCACCCACATAACCGCCATGTCCGAGACGAAACAAAAGACCTTCCGTTTTTCTTTCAATAAGATGTGGAATTTCATTTGGGCCGAGCTTTGGGTCGATTCTGAGGGGCTCAGACGGTAAACCCCGTAAAGGAGTTACCTGAGAAGTAATGGGCGAGGTTGATGCCTTGACAAATGCGCTTTCAATTTTAAATTCTCCGAACTCAAACTTTTGAACCTTACCCGTAACCAGTAAAAATATGACAATAGGCAGAATGGCAACGACAATCTCTGCAGGGCGGACTTCATATTTACTGTTTTTAGCACGCAGTAAGACAAGGATACCAAGGATTGCAATGAAAATACCAATGGCAATCGTTATAGTCGCAGGTTCCATCAATTTTCTCCTTTTTAGCAAAAATGGTAGCGCCGATCGTTCGACTGAGCGCTTACGACTAAATCCTGTGTGTCCGGCATTTTGGCGGGGAATGTCCACCCCCTAGCCCCCGTCAGCGGGGGACAACGCCCGCACTGCACGACCGGCTCATTCGGAATTAGGTGTGCCTCAATATGCCGGTTGGCAGTCAGCGAACTCATCTTTTTTGTAAGCTTCCAGCCCCGATGAGATACTTTATCCTGATTCTTTTGTGCCAGAGACAACGATCCGCAGTCTATTTTCTCTTGAGCTTTTTCCGAAAGTGTTCGCGGAATTTCTCCATCTTCGGTGCAATTACGACACGACAGTACCCCTGCCCGGGATTCAGTTTATAATATTCCTGATGATAGTCCTCCGCCTTATAGAATGCCTTAAACGGCGCTATTTCGGTCACGATGGGCGCCTCCCATACCTGTGCATTTTCAATTTCCCGGACAACCTCTTCGGCGACAGCCTTTTGCTCCGGGCTTCGGTAGAGAATAACTGAGCGATACTGGGTGCCTGTATCCGCTCCCTGACGGTTCAGGGTCGTGGGGTCGTGCATCGTAAAAAAGACCTCTAAAATTTCCCTGAAAGAGATGACCCTGGGATCAAACGTGATTTGTACTACCTCCGCATGCCCGGTAGTTCCTGCGCAGACCTGCTGATAGGTTGGATTCTCAATCCAGCCGCCTGAATAACCGGACTCTACCCGTTCCACGCCTTCCAGTTCGTCAAAAAACGCCTCAATACACCAGAAGCAACCGCCTCCAAGCGTCATAACATCCTTCCCTTCCGTGGGAGCAACCGCTTGATTCTTTGCCTGGCTCACAACGAGAATGCCTGACAACGTTAAACTGCCCAACAATACGCTTTTTAAAAGTACCTGGGTAATCATCCTATCCATACCTCATGATTTTCCGCACAAAAAACCTGCTGGTAAAGCTTAGAGATTGCTTCGGGCTAAAGTTTATCCTGAGTGGAACCTCTCAAGGATATGCTTTTTCAGAGACGACACCTGCACGTTTCCTTATTTACTGCTCCGTTTCCTATGGTAACCGATCCGGACGGGATACCGGTAGTTCCTGGTATTCCCTCATTTTCAGCTTTGATTTTATCATGATTTGATGGTATTATTCAAAAAAATTTTCCCGGCAAAAACAGTTTTATCCGGTGTCATTGCTCTTCCGGCATCATATTTTTACCCAAGGTGATTTTCGTATGGTGAGTATCGCTTCCACTCTTATAGAAATGCTGCACCACGTCTTTCCCCAGCAGGCCAACCCCGCAGGCACTTTGTACGGAGGGTGGATGATGAACTGGATTGTTACCGCCGGGAATCTGGCTGCACTACGACTGACGAAACGACCTCTGCTCCTGGCCTCCCTTGAGGATTTATTTTTCCTTCAACCCGTTCGCATCGGTGACGTGGTTACCGTCAGGGCTGTGGTTGAGTATATCGGCAATACTTCCCTGGAGGTTGAAGCCGTGGTCTTTTGCAAGACATTCAACGAAGAGGAAAGGCTCTGTACCCGCGCCAGGATGTCGTTTGTTTCCAGCGACGTTCAGGGTAAGCCCGTGCCGATAGAACAGCGTATCGAACCGGCTAACGATAACGAAAGAAAGATACACCGGTATGCCAGGGAGATACGGGAATGGAGGTTCGCACGGATAGCACAGAGAAAACAAAGATTACTCGATACCAATTTAGAAGATGCCGGACAGATGAGCCTTCGCGTTCACCGGCTGGTGTTCCCGGAAGACGCCATTTACGGAAATCTCATGTATGGGGGAAACCTCCTCCTTATGCTTGATGAGATTATGGCCATCATGGCAATGAAATTCGCCAAAGGTACGATTGTAACGGCCTCTCTGGACGCACTGGACTTTTATCACCCCATTTATGTAGGCAACGTGCTCATCCTGGCAACTTCGCTCAATTATGCAGGAAGGTCCTCTATGGAAATTGGGGTAAAGGTGCTGGCAGAAGACCCGATTAACAATGTTGTGTACCATACCTGCACCGCCTATGCTACCTGCGTTAAAGTGGATACAAACGGCAGACCCAGTCCCCTCACGCCATTTATACCGGTAACTGATGTGGGGAAACGACGATGGACGGAGGCGGGGCAAAGAAAACAGCACCGTATGCAACGACTGAATGAGTTAGAAACGCAAGGGCCAAAAGGGTTCTGCCTGTAAAACAAACCCGCCAGAGTGGAGTCTCACGTTTTTGGATCTTCTTCCAGCTTGATATCATAGACATCGAGGATCGTACCCTTCGCCTTCTCCAAATTTCCCATCGATATCTCATAATCAATAATCGCCCTGGTATCTTCAAACTCGGCAAGAGCCAGATTTTCCTGTGCACGCAGGATTTCCAGATTGGTAGACCTCCCCACCTCATATTTCTTTTCCTCTACCTCCAACCTCTTTCGCGCCAGCTCCCTCGCCTTTCGTGTTGCATTGACTCTTTCTATATTTGTTTTAACCTGACGGACAGACTCCCGCACTTCCACGACAATATCCAGCTCCTTTTTTTTGACATTTATTTTCGTCTGTCTTTCACCGATCTTGGATTTGTTGTAAGCGCTTCTGGCTGATCTGTTTCCTATTGGTATCTCGAACGCAAGAGTGAAAAATTCACCCTGATATGACTCTGAAAAGGTAGAGTCATTGGCATCTGATACGTCACTTCCAAGACCCGTGTATCGTATACCCCCCGAAATATCCAATGCAGGATACAATTCATTTTTTCGTCTCCGGGTCTGTATACCTGCATTTTCAGTTGCCAGATGGAGTTCGGTCAAATCAGGACGCCTTTCCATGGCTATCTTGATCGTTTCTTTCAACTCGAACGTTCTGGGCTCAAAGTCAGGCTTGTCAGTGGGAATGACATCCGCGTCAGAGATGATCTCATCGCCGGCAAAATTCAGAATCCTTTTCAGTTCATCCTCCCGGTCTTTAATGGTGTTTTCTGCAGAAATTATTGCCTCTACTCTCGATGCCACGCCTGCTTCTGCATCAACAATTTCAATAGGCGGAAGGGTCCCTGTCTCTACCTGTATCTTGTTCTTTTTCAATAAATCTTCAGCCCGCTCTTTCGACTTCTGTGCCACCTTTAAATTCTCTACAGCCCTTACAAAATTCCAATATGCCTCCTGAACTAAATTTGACACCTCGATTGCCTTGTTTTTGAACTGAGCCAGGGAAATCTTTTTGTTGTTCCTGGCAATGTAAATAAGACTCCGGTTATAAAACAAGCCTCCACCTTTCAACAAAGGCTGAGTAATTTTTGCCTCGACAAAATTGGTATAGGAGGGATTTAATAATTGGAAGGGACTGGGATCCATGAAATTCCTGAATACCTGATATTCCAAAGACACGCTTGCACCCGTAGGGATCAACGACCGTATTGCAGCGTCTGCAATCCTTCCCTCCGATACAAATGGACTAATAACCGTTGTCGTGGAGTCACCCACCTGTAATAGATTACTGCTGGGCACTTCATCATTCTGAAGACTTCCTGACATGGAAAATGCAGGATCAAACCGTGCTTTTTCTATCGTGATATCGTAGTCACTTGATTTCGAATTCAACTTTGATATCTCGATGTCGAAATTATTGCGCAGGGCATACATAACGCTATCCTTTAAACTCAGGCTAACAAATTTCATGTTTGAGTCCATTTCAATACCAACCGATGGCACGGAGGCTGACATCTGCATCGTGGACGGATTTTCGCTTCCGAAGGAGATTGTTCCGCCCCATAAGACAATAGCTACCGTAATAAGGAATTGTATGATTTTTCTTTCAGATATCACGATTATTCTGGCAAATGTTTTTTGTGGCATCAAAATACAGCAATGCTCCTGATAAATAATTGAATGCTACCAATGTTGGATTGCGCCTGCTAATGCGTCGTTTCTCCCGCAATGGCAACTTTCTTTTTGCGGTTACTAATATCACTGCCCATTGATCAACGCCAGGGCCTCTGCACGGGTAGCGGGATTTTTGCGAAAGATACCGCGCACAACAGAGGTTTTAACTCTGGTGCCTGGTTTTTTTATGCCTCGCATCGTCATACAGAGATGTTCGGCCTCAATGATGGCAAGCACCCCTTTGGGATGCAATGCCTTCATGATGGATTCGGCAATATCTGTGGTAAGCCGCTCCTGCACCTGAAGACGCTTTGCCTCTATTTCCACAACTCTTGCCAGTTTGCTAATCCCCGTTACGCGGTTTCCTTGTGGAATATACGCCACATGTGCTACCCCGCTGAAAGGGAGGAGATGATGCTCACATATTGAATAAAAGGGAATGTCTTTGATCAGCACGATCTCATCGTATTTTTCAGATTTTAGCACCTTGATTTCTGTATGCGAGTCCTGCCCAATCCCCGCAAAAATTTCCTCACACATATCTGCAACTCTTTCCGGCGTTTCTCTAAGACCCTCACGATTCGGATCATCCCCAATGCCTTCAATAAACAAACGAATCGACTCTGTAATCTTTTTTTTATCTACCAAAAAAATCTCCTTACCGTAAGTAACCGCGCAACAACCCCAACGTGAATAATAGCAAAAAACTGATTTTGAATTTCACGACCAGGAAGTTCAAAGTTTATATTATGGCAACCGGACAACTCCCTCAAGTCTCCCTTTGTTACGGGGGATTTTAGGAAATCCCCCTTAATAACGGGGCAAGGGGGTTATTTTTTTACTGGCATTGCCGCGTATCTAAAAAAGTTGCTGCCGAAGATAGCCCAGTTCATCGTTACATAAGAATCGCACCCGTCATAAATTCATCAGCATTATTTGTTAAGTATAATTTGAATACCTACTTTCTTTCAATAAAAAAACGGCAGGCTCTGAAATAAAAGCCCCCGTCAGGAAAGTCTTCGACAAACGAAACCCGATATTGTTTGAATTATCGGGATTGTTGTTGCGACCGAACGCACGTACGTTTATCCTCTTTGTCCGCAAGGCTCACGACAAGGATGCAGTAAAAAAGCCCGAAGGGCTGAAATGATTATAGAACCAGGGGCAGATAAAATCTACAACCCAGAAGGGGTGAAATAAAATTACCATTACACCGGCATAAAAAATCAATGTCACCCCTGCGGGGTTAACAGGCAAAAATGTTTCAATTGGCTATAATCATGACATCCTTTCAGGATTTGGAAATTGCAAAGATATG
>CAZBCT010000066.1:0-17238 GCA_964490485.1 uncultured Candidatus Brocadia sp.
GACTTGCTCACGATGCAAAAGTACGGCTTCGTCTACACTTTTTGCGTAAGTTCGGTTAGGATCAAAAAGGAAATGCTGTCCAAAGGGTCGTTTCATCTAAGTCTGATATTTCTGATTGTTGTCGAATTGGAGTTTCACTTAAGCAGGTAAAGCTCTGTGAATTATCGCTATGAATAATTCTTTATCAGCATCATTCACAAAATCGATTTTCGGATATGAAGCTAATGCTCTAGGGATACCACTTCCGATACCAATGTATGGGAGCAAATATCTTGCATTAGAAAAAAGGATTGGGTTGCGGGCAATTGATGTTCCAGACTTAATTTTTTCGACCGTCAAAGTATTCGGGAGTTTGCCCGGACTTATAATTTCTATTCTATTATCAAAAATAAAAATCTTGATAGAAGAGTTAAGATAGTAGTCACGATGAATTAAAGAGTTTACTACTAACTCTTCCAATGCTTCTCTGGGAATTTCCAGTTCACCTAATACATTAAATGATTCTCCAACCTGAACCTTATGAAGATTTCTAATAATAAAGTTCATTGCTTGCTCATATAGCTTTGATAAGTTGCCCTCAAACGGTGGCTCACTATCTCTAAACTCTGTACCGGCAACATCGTTGCCTACAAATGAGATGCATTGCACAGAGAAAATGGGTTTGAATGCCTGAGGATTCTTACCAAACAATAATAAGCCGGAAAGAGTGAGTTTTTCATCTTGAGCAAACCCCATATTGTTTAGGATTTGTGGAAGCGCTTGATTTAATTCGTTGAAACTCTTCCCAGTTTTCTTTTGGACAAAGTCCTTAAAAAAGTTAATGTTAATATCGTTAAAAGTGCTGCTTAAAACAGGCTCTTCATCTGCTGCAATATTGCCGCTGCTTTGAAGCATCCGCAATAATTCGTCGTTGGATTCAACTTTTCTTTTATCAGAGCCGTTCTTCGTCCAAACAACTCCTTTATTGTCTCTATATGGTTTATTAGGGCCTTCTTTTATACGGACGACAATTAATGTCTGTCCATTGATCGAGACCTGCTCCGAAAAAAACGTTATCGGACTTTTTATATTATTAGACGCAGCATTTACCAATAACTGATTAGTGGTTTGTATTTCATCAAAAGACAATCCGTTTAAAGTTCCGGACTTATCATTAACACCAATTAATATTAAACCACCTTGAGAATTAGAGAAAGCAACCATCTCGGTTGCAATGCTGTAAGCATCGTGTACTCTTTCTTTAAATTGAACGGTGCTGCTCTCGCCTCTGGAGATTATGTCTAAGACGTCTATTGCTTCCATAATTCGTAAATCATTTTCCGTTTTTCAAATGCTTCATCTCCGCCTTCCATAATGGTTACAATGTGCTTGCGAATGCGGATATCATCAATACTTCCGACAACTACAGAGATTTTCCTGTTTTCATAACGGCAACTAATTATTTGTTCGCAATCGCCAAGCACAGGCACGTTAGGATTGTGCGTTGCAAAGATAAATTGAGTCTTTGTTTTCAGATCACGCAGCACCCGAATCACATCATCATAAATTGTTTGGTTATCCAAATCATCTTCGGGTTGGTCAATGATTATAATATCATTTTCCTTCAATGAGAGAAGGAAAATAATAAGCGCTGATGCTCGTTGCCCAAGGGAATGCTCTATTAACGGCTTTTCTTTATAAAATATTTCAAAGTAATCCGGCACGCGGTAAGTCAAAAATGTTCCGAGGTTTTCATCAAAACGAGTTTTGAACGAATTGAATTGAATGCCTCCCGAAAGTATATCACTCACTTTTGTAGAAGTTGTTGTTTCATTTAGATCACGGTAAATCTCAATCAAGTCGGAGTAATCTTCAACCAATGATTGAATGCTTGCGTCTCTGATATGAGATCCTCTAACGCTATCCTTCAGGAAATCTTTAAATTTTTCCTTGTCTCCCTTGAATTCCATCACAATTTTTATGGAGGACTGATCGGCATTGATTTTTCCTATTTCTTCATTCACGAGGTTAAACTCGTCAAGCCACAACTGTTGTAATTGTGTGAGAGAAATAATCAACTGTTTTTGAAGCTGAAGGGTTTTGTTTTTTATCTTTTCCAACTCCTTCAATTTGAAATTGGTGTTCTCCAGCTCTTTATTGAATTTGACATAATCATCTGCCTGAATGTTGGGAAGATTTATTTCTCTCTTGATTTTTGAAAATTCTTCCTTCAAATCTTCATATTTGCTGAGAAATTGCTTTTCAATTGAAGTTAAATTTGAACTCTCGTTTTTCATTTGAGAAATCAGCAACGGCAATTGATTGAACAATTTTGTAAAGTTTTCAAATGACTGGTATGTTTTTTCGATAAGGTCAGCATTTTCTTTTGACTGATACCCCAAGTAAGATTTGAAGGTGTCGCGGTAATCGGAAATAAAGTCTTCCAGATTAGTGATTACATTCTGCTCAAATTCCTTCAGGTTCTTGAAGCGATTGGCATCTTTATCAAATTCTATTTGCCTGTTCAGTTTCTTGTCAATTTCATTATCTTTAAACACTTTCAGGTTGTGCTCCATAGCCGCTTTTTTTGCTTCAAGATCAGGCTTCTGAGCAAGTGATTTATTCTGTCGAGTAATATCACTCAGGAGATTAAGCACCTCCGTATTTTTCCCTTCAATCTTCTGCCGTTGATTTTTGACTTTCTCTCCAATCAGTTGGTTGATCAAACTTTCAATGCTGTTGGAACCTTTAATATTGGAGAGGTCTTTCTGGCCGAAGTACAACGGTTTTTTTAGGATGCCTGAGATTTTCAAGCTGGGATTGAGATTACCATCCACATAAATATTAGTTCTGTCGCCTAAAATTTTCTCAGCCACAATCAGATTGCCTTGGTGGTCAACAATCTCCAACCTTGTTTTGCCCCCACTGCCAAGAAAATTTGCAACAAGATCATTCTTGTATTTCGCATCTATACGGGTATCATCCAAGCCAACATCCAAGGCGTAGCGAAGTGTTTCCAGAATAGAAGATTTGCCGCTTCCGCGAATACCAATGAGGTTGTTCATGGCGGGATTGAGACTAACTTGTTTGACGTCCTGTTTGCTGGAGGTAAATGAGATGGATTTTATATATGCCTGATTTATTGATGGAATCTCTTTCTTAATCCTGTATTTATAATCCGTTAATGCATACTTCACCGCATCAAAATTGTAGTCACCAATTTTCATGAAGGTTATTTCGCCTTTCCCGATTTCATCAATTGACTTGGCGTCTGAGCCTTCTACAAATGCAGGAAGCTGGTTATTGAACCATAGATTCAGGTTTGTCAGTTTATCGCGTGTGCTTAGTTTTTGAAAACCCAATACGGCTTTTTTGAATAAGGGATTCTTTGCGAATTCGCTAATCCTGCCTCCATCTAATTCTTCCAGAAAACCACTACGCTGCTCAATATGAGCCATTATCAGAAAGTAGTTCTTCTGAAAGTTATTCAGTAATTCAATTGTCTGAATCAGGCTATGGTTTGATCTTCCGTTTGCGTTTTCATAATTGACCTTACCTGAAAAAGTTGAAGTAAGAAATTGACTGATCAAATCATTTCCGTTTGCAAGCCACTGGTCCGGGTCAAAAATTACAAGCGTGTGAATACCATTGGACCCATCATTTACTGAAAGCTCAACTCCCGGCAAAACATAAATTTCTTCCTTTCGTGCGTTCTTTGAAAGTGCCTTATATTCCGAGTAGGCAAACTTGTTGTGATTTGTGATAACAGCAAGAGAGATTTTCCCCTCTTTCAGCTTATCAATGTATTGATTGATGAAATCATTCTCAGTTCCGGTGTATTGAAACTCCCTATCCTCTTTCGTGTGTAAATGAAAGTCGGCTCGAAGCCAAGTTGCACCGTGGGCAAAAACTTTTATTGAATTAATATCTTCCATTTCCTTATATTATACCGTTTTAAAAACCACTCTTGCATCCGTCAATAGCTCACAAATTAACTATTCGATTTTTTCGAATAGTTAATTTGTAACAATTTAGTTTTTTGAAAAATAATCTCCATGTATCATTGATATTACGGCAAGGGCAGGTTTCAAACCTGCCCCTACATGGCGACGGTATACCATTATCGTTATTGGAGTTTTTCAAAAAACTAAATTGTTACGTTAATTTTAATATATACTCATGGCTCATATCGTAATTTATTCCCGCATCGGGCATTTGTAGTCCGAGAAAGGAAGGGTCACACTTTGGGGGAGCGCAGGGTCATCCATTAGAAATAAATATCAATATTTTCTTTTGCATTATTATAATGTTTTCTAACTCATCTTTCACTTTAAATAATTAATCTCCTTTAAGAACATGGCGAATTCATCTCCACCTTTTCCTTACTATCCACTTTCTTCCTTCTTCCATCAAGAAGAGAACCGGAGTAAAGGCGAAAAGGAATCCCCAATCCTTTAACCCTATTGGCGCAAGGCCGAATATCCTTTGGAAGAATGGAGTGTAAATAAGAACGGAGATAATCATCAATTCCGACGCTATTCCCAGCAATACAAGCCGATTACTCAGGAAACCCACCTTGAAAAGCGATTCCTTCTCTGTCCTGCATGCAAAGACGTTTCCGACCTGGGTTGCTATGATACCGGCAAGAGACATGGTAGTGGCGGTAAGATAAATGTGCCCGGAGTCCGGCATCGCCATTCCCGGTCTCCAACCATGCTGGAAGTAAATAAAGAAGAACCCCGCCATGCAAGCGACCGCCTCCATGGGACCCATAAAACAGTAAGCCCTGAGGAGTAAAGGTAAGTCTAAAAGCCTCTTATTCCTCGGACGGGGAGGTTTATCCATAATCCCCGGTTCCGGCGGTTCTGCCCCTAATGCAAGCGCCGGAACCATATCGGTCCCCAGATCAACCGCCAATATCTGCATAACTGTTAAGGGGAGGGGTATTTTAAAAAGCACAAAGGCTATGAATGGCACTATTTCAGGGATATTGCTGGCAAATATGTAGGTTACAAATTTCTTGATATTGGAGAAAACAGCCCTGCCCTCTTCTATAGCGGCTACAATGGAGGCAAAGTTGTCATCGGTCAGGATCATGGCAGCAGCCTCTTTAGCCACGTCCGAGCCTCTTATCCCCATAGCAACTCCTATGTCAGCCTTTTTAAGCGCCAGTGCGTCTGTATCAAGCTTGTTGATAACGCTCGGCAAAGCCCCACGTTTGAGGGTGCCGGTCTCAGGATCAAAGGCATTGCCAGTAATTTGAGTTACGTCGGGAACCTGTTTGATAAGAACAATGTAATTGCTCATACTATGTAAAATCAATCTTTTATAGAGGCCTTTCGCTCTATTTGTCTGAATGTTTACAATTCAATAGATGTTCGTCTTACTGTTCATTTACTAATACAATTGATCAAATTTTATAAATCTCACATAAATTCTTATTAAAGAATATCCAACAAAACAAAAGAAATCAAGTCAAAGTCGGAGGGCAATCGTTGATACTTCCGAAGAATTTATAATTAAGATTTTGCTGTTTTTCCTTCGTCTGAAATAACCGCTGAGCGGGAATTAAGTATGTTGTGTAACTCAACGGAAAGTGCATTTAACTGTTCCACTTCGGAACCAATCTGCTTAACAATCTTCGTCTTTTCTTCATCCCCCATCTCTTTATCAGCTAGTAATTGTGAAACCATCTTCGAAATATCTGTGAGTTTTTGAGGGACATCGTGAGAAAAAGAAGTTAAAAACAAGTTCTTTAAACTCTCATTTTCCAGTGAGAACTTTGCCTGAAGCATTGCAGCTGAAAGTTGTGCTCCTTCGACTGCAAGTGCCGTTTGCGTAACCATCATTTCAAGGAAATGCATTTTCCTGGGATCAGAAAGCATTTGCGAATCCCCCGGTAAAACCCCAAAAACTCCTACGGTTTTTTCAGTTCCCACAAGAGGTAAATAAATCCCTTTTGAACCGGAGAGCGTATCGGTTCCTCTTCCTGCCATCTTGCCATGCTCATAAACCCATTGAATGACCCCCTCCTCATTGACACCCATAGGAAATTCCAACCGGCCCCTTGCCTGAACAATAACGGATTCTTTCTGATCTAAGCCAAAGATAGCCACGGGGCATTTGCAAAACTCTTCCAGGTGTTTAATGGCAATTTTTATTAACTCATCTGAATCTGATGTCTTTGATAATTCTTTGTTCAATGCATAAAGGATCTGATTGTGTTCTTCCCTGAGTCTTGCTGATATCGTTTGTGTCCTGAGCCTGTCAGCTAAAGTACTCACTACTAATCCGGTAATTAACATGACAATAAATGTGATGACATGTTGAACATCTGCAACTGCAAATGTATAATACGGGGGAACAAAGAAATAGCCGAAGAGCAAGACGCTCAAAAGCGACAGAAAAAAGGCTATTCTTTTCCCGAAAAAGAAGGCGGCACAAATGACACCTAACAAATAAACCATAATAAGATTAAATGGCGCTACAACCCGGAATAAAAGGTTGTTTATCGCAGTGCATAGAAAGATAATGATAACCGACAATAAAGCGCCTTTCCAGGACAGGGGTTGGCGAGAAACAAGTATCGGTTTTGACAGCTTTTCCTCCACCTCACCACTGAGGATATAAATATCTATCTCCCCACTCTGTCTCGCCAGCTCGTTAACCACTGAACCGGTGATAAACTCACTCAACCACGTCCGTTTAGGCTTGCCAACAAGTATCTTTCCGATATTTTTTGATCTGGCATAAGCAAGAAGGGTTTCGCTTATTCTCTGACCGCTTAATACGATTGTTTCAGCACCCAGTTTTTCAGCGGATCGAATCAAAGCATCAACTTGATTCTGACGATAAGGACGTCTGGTTAACGAAGGAGTCTCGACATAAGCAACAATCCATTCAGCCCCAGCCTCTGAAGCTATCCGTTTGGCAGAGCGGAGCAACCTTATTGCAGAAGGGTCTCCGCTAATACAAACTAAAAATCTGTCACTTGCCTTCCAGATTTTTGAAATTGAATACATTTCTTTATAAGCACGCATCTTGGCATCAACACTTCTTGCAGTATACCGAAGAGCAAGTTGACGCAGCGCAATCAGATTTCCAGGCTTTAAAAAATTCATTGCAGCTCGTTCAGCCTGATGTCCAAGATACACCTTGCCTTCTTTCAATCTCTTGAGTAGCTCTTCAGAAGATAGATCTATCAATTCGATCTCATCGGCCATTTCCAGAAAGCTGTCTGGCACGATCTCTTTAACCACCACTCCGGTGATCTGTGCAACAATGTCATGAATACTCTCACAGTGTTGAACGTTAAGCGTGGTGTAGACGCTGATACTGTGATTGAGAAGTTCTTCTATATCCTGATAGCGTTTTACATGACGAACGCCCGGTGCATTCGTGTGGGCAAACTCATCTACTAAAATAAGCGATGGCTTCCTCTTTAACGCTGCATCAAGGTCGAATTCCCGTAGTTCTATTCCTCTATACATAATTTTTTGGGCAGGCAGAATCTCGAGTCCTTCTAAGAGAACCTCTGTCTCAGCACGTCCGTGGGTTTCGACATGACCAACCACAACATCCATACCCTCTTTTTTTCTTAATCGGGCAGCTTCCAGCATTGTGTAAGTCTTTCCAACGCCCGCAACAGCTCCAAAGAAGATTTTAAGCTTCCCGCGCTTGCTTTCTTCTGCCTTGACTCTCGCCAAAATTTGATCTATATCAGATTTCTCTTCCATCATGTATCCATATTATACTCTATTTTATAAGAGTCCAAATCCAAATTTACTTTCAAGACGTTTACCACTGGTTCTCCGATTAATCCCAGAAAACGGTTATAGCTATGTTTACGGACAATGCTTTTAACGGTATCCTGCGATAATCCCCGCAGTCGCGCCACACGCGGAATCTGGTAATAAGCGGCTGCCAGACTGATGTGCGGATCTAATCCGCTTGCAGAAGAAGTGACAAGGTCTACAGGGATAGAGGTTGTATTATCCGGGTCGGCTGTTTTTAACGCTTCAATGCGTGCTTTTACCACATCGATAAGCACAGAATTTGTAGGTCCCAGATTAGAGCCGGAAGAAGATGCCGCATTGAACCGAACGGGAGATGTCGATGAAATGCGGCCCCAGAGATATTTAGGATCGTCGAAGTGTTGACCGATAAACAACGAACCGACCGGGTTCCCGTTCCTATAAATCAAACTGCCGTTGGCCCGTTCACGAAACAATATTTGGGCAATCCCGGTTACGGAAAGCGGGTAGAGAATCCCCGTGATAAACGTTAATAGCAAAAAAGATACGATTGCTGGTTTCACATGTTCCCTGATCATTTTTCCCTCCTTATTAAACTAAGCGTAAAGCGGCTAGAATCATGTCGATCAATTTAATACCTATAAACGGCGCTACAATTCCCCCTAACCCATACACCAAGAGATTATTTCTTAAAAAACGGTTTGCCGTCATTGGTTTATAAGGCACACCGCGCAAGGCAAGCGGAATAAGAAAGACGATAATGAGCGCGTTAAAAATAACCGCAGATAACACAGCGCTTGCCGGCGTCGCCAGGCGCATAATATTAAGCGCATTAAGCGAGGGATAAGTCCCTACAAATGCAGCCGGAATGATCGCAAAGTACTTCGACACGTCGTTCGCCATGCTGAAAGTCGTCAGTGAACCCCGCGTCATAAGAAGTTGCTTTCCGATCTTAACGATTTCGATAAGCTTTGTAGGATTAGAGTCGAGATCGACCATGTTGCCTGCCTCTTTTGCAGCCTGTGTTCCTGTATTCATAGCGACTGCGATATCTGCTTGAGCAAGAGCTGGTGCATCGTTAGTTCCATCACCCGTCATAGCAACAAGCCTGCCACCGGATTGCATTTCACGGATAAGTTTAAGCTTTGTTTCTGGGGTAGCCTGGGCCAGAAAATCATCCATGCCTGCTTCCGCGGCAATAGCGGCTGCGGTTAAAGGATTATCTCCGGTAATCATAATGGTCTTGATCCCCATCCTGCGGAGTTCGGCAAAACGTTCTCTAATGCCGCCCTTTACGATGTCCTTTAATTGAATAACACCGAGTACCTGTTTATGTTCTGCTACAACGAGGGGCGTCCCGCCATTTTTTGATACCGTTTCAATATTTGATTTCAGGTCTTCAGGAAAAGAACCGCCGAATTTCTTGACATAATCTTCGATGGCATCAGCTGATCCCTTCCTGATTTGCCGTCCGTTACCCAAATCCACCCCGCTCATCCGTGTTTGTGCCGTAAAAGGGATAAACTTTGCATCGAGTTCGTGGATATGACGTTCTCTGATCCCGTATTTTTTCTTTGCCAATACCACGATACTTCTGCCTTCAGGGGTCTCGTCAGCCAGGGAAGCAAGCTGCGACGCATCTGCTAATGATTTAATATTGACGTCCTGGTTTGGTATAAAAGCCACTGCCTGCCTGTTTCCGAGTGTTATTGTGCCTGTTTTATCCAGAAGCAGGACATCAACATCTCCCGCCGCCTCAACTGCACGGCCAGAGGTGGCTACGACATTGGCTTGCGCCATCCTATCCATACCAGCTATCCCTATGGCTGGTAATAATCCCCCTATCGTGGTTGGGATGAGACATACCAGCAGAGCAACCAATACGGTTACCGTAACCGGTTCCCCATATCCGGCCGAGATGACGCTGTAAACCGAAAACGGTAAAAGCGTTACTGTAGTTAAAAGAAAGATGATGGTAAAGACTGCCAGTAAAATGCTCAGCGCTATCTCATTAGGAGTTTTTTGTCTTTTCGCTCCTTCAACCATGGCGATCATGTGATCCAAAAATGTTTCACCGGGATTGGAACTAATGCGCACCAGAAGCCAGTCTGAAAGTACCCGCGTACCACCGGTAACGGCGCTGCGGTCCCCCCCGCTTTCGCGTATAACGGGAGCGCTTTCTCCGGTAATCGCGCTCTCATCGACAGACGCTACGCCTTCAACGACTTCACCATCCATAGGGATAATGTCCCCCGTCTCAACAAGAACGACATCTCCTTTTCGAAGCGTTGTAGCCGAAACCTTCTCATAACTGGAGCCGTACTTGGGGTTTGAAAGTTTTTTTGCAAGGGTGTCTCTTCTGGTGCGACGAAGGCTCGCGGCTTGCGCCTTTCCGCGTCCTTCTGCCATGGCTTCGGCAAAGTTTGCAAAAATTAATGTGAACCACAGCCATGATGATATCGCTAAAATAGACCATGCCGGCGCTTCTCCGTGTCCTGAAAGCGCCTGAAAATACAACCCCGTAGTCAATATGCTTCCTACCAGGACTACAAACATTACCGGATTTTTGATCTGGTGTCTGGGATCTAACTTCTTGAGCGAATCAATAACTGCCGGACCAATGATAGACAGGTTAAATAAGGATTTTGCCTTCTGTGTTTTTATCATGCGAACCTCCAATTTTAACTACGATGTAACATGAGATGTTCAACGATTGGCCCCAGCACCAGTGCCGGGAAAAAAGTAAGCGCTCCTACAATCAAAACAACCATGACCAAAAATAGAATAAAAAGTGGCGTATGCGTCGGTAATGTTCCCTGGCTTACGGGAACAATTTTTTTCCTGGACAGCGATCCCGCAACGGCAAGGATAGATATGGCAAGCCAGTATCGTGCAAAAAACATGGCCAATCCTAACGCTACATTGTAAAAAGGAATATTGGCGGATAGTCCACCAAAGGCGCTTCCATTATTGTTTCCTGCGGATGAAAAAGCATAAAGCACTTCGCTGAAACCATGGGGTCCCGGATTGAAAATTGACGCTTTTGCCTGGGGACAAATAACGGCAACCGCTGTTCCGGCAAGAACAAGTGCGGGTGGAATTAAAATTATAAGGGAAGCCATCTTCATTTCGTACGCCTCGATTTTCTTACCTAAATACTCCGGAGTCCGTCCAATCATGAGCCCCGCTATGAATACGGCTATAATTACAAATGCAATCAAGCCATACAGACCCGATCCCACCCCGCCAAAAACAACTTCTCCAAGCTGCATAAGCCACATGGGTATTAAGCCTCCGAGAGGCATGTAAGAATCATGCATTGAGTTAACCGACCCGTTTGAAGCCGCAGTTGTAGTGACCGCCCAAATGGCAGAATTGACAATGCCAAAACGCGCATCTTTTCCCTCCATATTACCTCCAGGCTGAAAGGCGGTCGCTTTTTGATCAACACCTAAACTGCTAAATAAGGGATTTCCTTGTTGTTCAAAGTGTATGCAACCCCAAAGACAAGGAATAAAAATAATAAGCATTACTCCTAAAAGCGCCCACCCCTGACGTTTGTCTTTGACCATATAGCCAAAGGTATAACATAAGGCAGCCGGTATCAGAATTATTGCAATTACTTCTAAAAAGTTAGATACAGGAGTCGGATTCTCAAAGGGATGTGCAGAGTTCACATTAAAGAATCCTCCCCCATTCGTTCCTAATTGTTTAATTGCAACTTGTGAAGCTGCAGGGCCAAGCGCAAGCACCTGCTCTTGTACTTCTACCCCATTGCCATCCTTTACAGGCTGGAGAAGTTCTACTTTCTCATACGGTTTGAACGTCTGCACCACGCCCTGAGAAACTAAGAAAATAGCCAAAATCATTGATAAAGGTATTAGGATATAAAGCGTCGATCTGACCAGATCCACCCAAAAATTCCCAATAGTTTCTACCTTTTTTTGGATAAATCCCCGAATCAATGCCACAAGGACAGCCATGCCAGACGCAGCGGACACGAAATTCTGCACGGTTAATCCGACCATTTGAGTCAGATAACTTAATGTCGTCTCACCACCATAACTTTGCCAGTTCGTATTCGTCGCAAAACTAACGGCGGTATTAAAAGCCAAATCCGGGGTAACCCCTGACATGGACATGGGATTTAAAGGCAGATGAGCTTGAAGACGCTGAAGGGCATACACTACCACTATGCCGATACTATTAAACAGCATCATCGCCACGGCGTATCCTTTCCAGGACATGCCTGTTTCCGGATGTATTCCTGAAAGCCGGTATATCCAGCGCTCTACAGGTCCAAGCAATACATTAAGACCCGCAGGCGTACCTTCATATACGCGTGCCATGTATGTCCCCAGCGGTTTAGCTAACAAAATAACCGTGGCAAGAAAAATGAAGCTTTGAATAACATTGTTCCAATTCATGAAAAAACCTCCGGCTTAAGAAGCGCTACCAATAGATAAATAAATAAAAGAAGAGAAATGATACCACCGATCAAATAAATAATTGTCACAACACACCTCCATTTATATTCTGTCGCAGAGAGTGATAAAAGCCACCGAAAGCACAAAAAAAATCAGAACAATCCCTAAAAATAACAAGTCCATTTTCCGCTCCTTAAAGATTAACAGCAAAATATCTCTAAATGATTGTTGCTCCTTCAACAAAAGAAACCATACGAAGACGTACACAATTTGAATTATGAATTTATCTTATAGGCGATGTGAGAAAAACCCAAGTCAATAATTCGTCAAAATTTTAAGTTTAGTGAAATATGGTACTGCCGGAGATTGGCATGAACGGCATGGACATCCTGATGGGCAACCTCAATTTTTCCATCAAGTCCATCCTGCCAAATGCAAATAAATGTCTTATAAGGAATGACGAGAAAGAAATGCCCCAAATTAGGAAATTAAAACCGAAGGGATCTTTAAAAATAATTATTCAGTCTGTATGTGATTAATTCGGATGTAGCGAGGAGCAAGTAAAATGAGGGGACGCAACGATAACAAAGTACAGGCAATTGCGGCAATTACCATGAAAAATAATCAAATCAATGCAGAACTTATGTAAAAAAACTAAGCTAGAAGATAGCAAATTTGAAGAGACGATTATCTAATATTTGATATGACTCTTTATACTCCCTCTATCCCGCGTCTCTAGCTGTTGGACTTTAACTGGAGAACTCCTGGCATGGCCTTCCTATCAGCGTATCAAAAAGAACGTCAACCTGATCAGTACCTTTTTCTTTATGATATCGTTTTACTAATGAGCAAGAGTCTATATAAAAATACCTCAATCTTTATTCCTCTCTTATTCTCAACAATTCCTCACTAAAGTTTTCACCCGCATCTTTCCATGCCTTTCTTGCAATTTTAACAGACTTCTTGGGTTTACCATATTGTTGCTTCAATTTACGCAACAATTCATGATGTTTTTCTTTCAATCGTTTTGCATAGAAAAGCCCGCCAATATCCGTAAGATTTAATTTATCTGCTTTTTCTATCGCTTCTGCTTTCACAACTATTTCCTCCCTAACCCGAACGAGTCGGAAAAAATTATCAATAAACATGTTCTATTCTGTGTCGTTTCAATAAATAAAAGTTTCTCATGACTATATACGATTCTTTTATTTGATTAAGTTCGGGTTAGTTGCAAAAAATATTTTTGCTGAAAATGTAAAAATATTATTTGCAAGATATTATTGAGCAGCAAAACAGCAAAGGGGTCAATCTTTATCGTTTACAAACCCACTTCAACTCTTTTAATAATCTGAGAAAGATGCTTACGCCTTTCCATTTTTTTGTAATTTTTTCCCTTAACTCACAGTACTATAGTCTACCCCCATCATTTCTCTTATCTCCGTTCCGCTCAGTCCACCAATCCGCTATAACAAGTCCATAGCTATTTTGCCTTGTTTTACCTCGTTCCTAGTTTATTTCATCAAAACTTTTATTCGTCTTCTAAAAAAATCTGAATTTATTTTAATACAAATCTTTCCAGTGAAGCCAGGACATCTGAGGCATCAAGGTTGCCTTTTATGCCTGCATCTAAAAAAAGATTTATGGTCTCAATCTGATTCAATTTAAGTAATCTGGATGCCTCTCGTAATGTTACTTTGCCTTGTTTGTAAAGATTTCCTGTGTAGGTTTCAAAACCTATTCTCATAAGCTTTCTCATTGCGGTAGATTCTTCAATCTTCTCTTCTTTCTCGACCAGTTCAATGGCGGCCATCATGTCTTTAGGTATCCTTATAGATTTTGTTTTCATTACTTCCCCCAATTTTCTAAAATAGCCCTAATAACATTATACTCTTCGTCGCTTACGAATGATGATAAACAATCTAATTTCTCCTTAGCCTCTTGCATTGTTAGCCTTCCTTTCTTCAATAATAATGCAATAAATACTGCCGGTGTTATATAGGGAATATTAACAAAACGCAGTCTCTTAATAAACCTTTTATCGTCACTGCATATTGCATCGTATCCACCCTGTTGAAATATTGAAAAAATTGCATCTTCTCCCTTTTTAGAGGGTAAAGGCATAGTATTTAATGTTATTAATCTATTTTCTATGTTTTCGCTTATAATTACTGCATCAAGGTGTTCCTGGGCATTGTAAACAATTTCCTCTTTCACAAGTTGAGGTATTGCAACAGAAAAGTTCTTGCATACAAGTTCCTTTAATTTTGATTTAGTTAATTTTATAAGACAATCGGCATCCATTAGCAATTTCATGTATTACATTGTAATAATAATATTACATATTTGTCAAAGTGTAATATGATAAAACTTTAGTTTGAAAAACCGTTCCAATTTTGTTATCAATTATACCGGTAAACACCAAGACATTTTTGATGCTCCATATCTTTGATTTTTCTGTCGAAATTTACCAAATAAAGGTGTGGATTTTGCGAGGGTTACATGTCAGTACACAGGCGGTAACCTATGCACGGCTCGGTAAGAATATAGGTGGGTCTATCGGGATCGGGTTCTATTTTATTTCGCAAATTACTTATCGTCACCCGTAAAAGGTGTAACGCTTCTTCAACATCTTCGGTTTTATCCCAGATTTCTTTTAAGATCTGCCCATGCGTCATAACCTTCCCTGCGTTTAAGACAAGAACTTTGAGAAGATCATACTCTGTTGGCGTGAGATGAACAGGGCGATCTTTTACTTCCACGCTATGTTGTGCGAGATCTATCGATAGTTTTCCTACCGTAAATAATGATCTCGCGCTTTGGGGAAGAAGCCTTCTCATAACCGCCCGTATTCGTGCAAGCATTTCGCCGGCATTAAAAGGTTTGGTAAGATAATCATCCGCTCCCGCATCCAGGGCGGCGATCTTATCAAATTCATCTTCCCGGACCGACAAGATAATAATAGGAGTTTTCGATCTTTCTCGTATCTTGCGAGTGATATCGATTCCATCCATGTCTGGCAAACCCAAATCCAAAATAATCACGTCAGGATGCGAAGAAACAGCATATTTCAAAGCCTCCGCACCATTTGTAGCCTCGAACACATCATAGCTGTGGGAAACTAAGGTTGCTTTTAAGAAACGTCTAATCGTTTTTTCATCATCGACAACAAGAATTCTCATTTTCTCCGGCCCTGCCATTTACGCCTCTTTTACCTCCAGGGGTAGTATCACGGTGAACGTCGCACCCTTGTCAGGATTATTCTCTGCCAAAATCTGGCCGCCATGCGCCTCTACAATCCCCTCGCAAATGGAAAGCCCAAGCCCTGTCCCCGCAATCTGGCGTGGTTTTACGGCACGATAAAACTTATCGAAAATACGCTCCAAATCCTCTTCAGGAATTCCGAAACCCTTGTCTTTTACTTCGATCTTCACTTTGTTTTCCAGAAGTTTCGCAGTAATCTCAATCGGCGTTTCCGGTGCGGAATATTTCATAGCATTATCAATGAGATTTACAAATACACGCATCATGAGGGTAAAATCCAGTAGAATCTCGGGTAAAACCCGGGGAATGTGAATCTGAATATCTCTTTTTTCAAGCTTGTTCTTCAGCAAGTGCAAGGAAGCGCCAATCACGTCTCTTAATTCGCAGGGTTTGGTTTTAAGTTTCAAAGCCCCTGCCTCGACCCGCGTCATGTCAAGAAGATTACCAACAAGCTGGTTCAGGTGTCCGGACTCTTCATAAGCTGTTTCCAGAAGTTCTTTGCGCGTTTCGGAATCAATCGAGGGAAAATCCTGTAAAAGACTGCTTAAGGCTCCCGTGATCGACACCAGCGGCGTTCTTAGATCATGAGAGATAGAATTCAAAAGCGCCGTCTGGAGTTTTTCTCTTTCCCGTATAAGCTCCATCTGCCGGGAAATTTCGGTTAGTTTCTCCCGTTGAACAGCTACCGCAGCCTGACTTGCCAATGCGCTCAATAAATTACATTCTCCAGGGTCAAGACCTGCTTTATCGTCTTTAAAGAAAACTCCCAGGACACCAAAGACGCCTTGCGATGTCTTCAGTGGCAGATAATGTGCTTTTGCTGCCGGTAAGGTATCTGTACCCCATCCGGCTGACTTGCCGTTTCCAAAAACCCATGCAGCGATGGTATTTTCATGTTCGTCAATCGGAAAACCAGGGTCAAAACTGCCTGGTTTAATCTTGTGGTTTGCCGGCAGAAAAACCGCAACACGACAATCAAATATTCCTCCCACATTCATTCGAATGGTGTGCAGCACGGCCTCTAAAGAATCAGATGATGCCAAATCTTTGCTCAAACGGTATAGTATAGCTGTCTGCTCTTCCCGCTCCCGGGCTTTAATTGCCTGCTGCCTGGTTTTAGACGCAAGGGCGCTTACCACTAATCCCACGGCTAAAAGTCCAATAAAGGTAAAAACATATTGAACATCAGAAACCGCAAACGTTAAATAGGGCGGCACAAGAAAATAATCAAACGCCAAGACACTCAACAATGAAGTCATGATTGCCGGATATCTTCCCCACCAGACAGCAGTCATCACAACAATCAGGAGATAAAAAATGACAATATTCGTAGGTTCAATAGTACCCCTAATGAGACCTCCCAGGAAAGTCGTGATCGCAATAAGGGCAATGCTCATGAAATACGGAACAATTTTATTTTGCTTAGATTTTGACTTTTTCATAATAAATTTTCGCATCCTTTATTTTATCTGTTTGCGAAATCATACTAAATCAATCTTCTATAAGAACATGGCAAATTTATCTCCACCATCTCCTCACAATCCACTTTCTGCCTTCCTCTACCAGGAAGAGAACCGGAGTAAAGGCAAACAGGAACCCCCATTCCCTTAATCCTATTGGCGCAAGACCAAATATTCTTTGTAAAAAAGGAGTGTAAATAAGAGTCGTAATAATTGCCAGTTCTGAAACTACTCCCAACAAGACAAGCTTGTTTTTAAAGAAACCAACGTTAAAGACTGATACTCTTTCGGTCCTGCATGCGAAGACGTTTCCGACCTGGGTTGCTATGATACCGGCAAGAGACATGGTAGTGGCGG
>CAZBCT010000067.1:0-16814 GCA_964490485.1 uncultured Candidatus Brocadia sp.
ATAAGGCATCTCCTATCTTAAACCTGTCCAGCAAAAAATTGTCCAACAGTAAGCTCAAGAGGGGAATTTGAGAAGTCCCCTCTTGGGAGGGGATTCAGGGGTGGGTAAAAAAGTCGTTGGGTTTTTGTCTTTTAAAACCCAACCTAACTCAACCTTCGCAATTCGGGGGGTAAGCAAACCGCCAAGCCAGTAAATTCAAGGGGGTCATGTAAAAAGGTCGGCACTACAGCCGTTTTGAAAATGCACTCCTTAAAAATCAAGGATCTCCCGGCAATACCAGACCAAAAATAACCGTTTTGGGGTGCGAATTGCGAAGTCGGGCTAACTTAACACCTATGCCCTTTGTCCCCTCTTTTTAGAGTGGATTGTCAAAGAGATTGAACTTCCTGGTATAAAATAAAAACTTTGATGGACAAGATTTAAACGTATTCTGATAAAAAAGCTTTCCTTTTTTCCCACCTGTTCTGTTACAATAACGGCTATTGTCCATAAAGAAACACAAGGAGATTCTTTCTCCCCCTTTTGGGCTGACTATGGCAATGTTTTCTTTTCAAGGCTTTGCCGCCTGGCGAGTTTAACATTTCACTAGACTCTTTCGTCCCTTTGGGATTCGTTGTTGTTTGATAAGCAAGTAAGGTGGGAACCAGATGAAGATATTGGTTGTCGGCGGCGGGGGAAGAGAGCACGCCCTTGTATGGAAAATAGCGCAATCACCTATGGTAAAAAAGATATTTTGCGCACCTGGGAATCCAGGGATTGCCGAAATTGCCGAATGCGTGGATATCGATACGGAAAATATTGATGGTCTTTACAACTTTGCACTGAAACAAAAAATAGATTTTACCGTAGTTGGCCCGGAAGATGCATTAATGGCCGGTATCACCGACCGGTTTCGGGAAGGACATATGCGAATATTCGGTCCTACCAAAAGGGCATCGGCAATTGAGGGAAGTAAGGTTTTTGCAAAGACCCTCATGAGAAAGCACGGTATCCCCACGGCAGATTTCAGGGTCTTTGAGGATATAAAACAGGCAAAAAAGCATATAACAACGTGTGAATTTCCCCTGGTTATTAAGGCCGATGGATTAGCAAAGGGGAAGGGGGTATTTATCTGTAAAACACCCGATGAAGCCAACAAACATCTCGATGATGTTATGAAAGAAAAAGTATTCGGTCATGCGGGCGACAGGGTTGTTATTGAGGAGTTTCTTCAGGGAGAAGAAGTCTCCATCCTTGCAATTACGGATGGGAATGCAATTCTTCCCTTATCATCGGCACAGGACCATAAAGCAGCATATGATGGCGACAAAGGGCCCAATACCGGTGGTATGGGTGCATATTCGCCGGTTCCCTTCGTTACCCAGGAATTGCAGTTTTTTATCGAGGAGAACATTCTGGTGCCTGTCATTCATGCCATGAAGAGGGAGAATCGCCCGTATAAGGGCGTCATTTATGCAGGGCTCATCATTACCAGCACCGGGCCAAGGGTACTTGAGTTTAACGCCAGATTTGGCGATCCGGAAACACAAGTCCTCCTTATGAGGATGAAGAGTGATTTAGTCCCGATCCTTCTGTCAACAGAACAGAATACCCTCGAAGACGCAGAAATTGAATGGAATGACGGTGTTTCCATTTGTGTCGTTATGACATCGAAGGGGTATCCTGATTCATACGAAAAAAGGGTTCCCATTTTTGGCCTCGAAACCATAAAAGCATTAAACCATGTCCAGGTTTTCCACGCAGGAACGGCCATCAGGGATGGAAAGATTGCCACCAATGGAGGCCGGGTGTTAGGGGTTACGGCGCTGGGGAAAGACCTGCAGGAGGCTCAGAAGGCGGCATATGGAGCGATTGAAAAGCTGTCATTTGCCGGAGCCCATTATCGAAGAGATATTGGCGCAAAGGCCATATATCGGGAAAAATAGCATGGTGAAGATAATTCCCAAAAACTCTTTTTACCCCGTGGTCATTTTTTTGTCTCTATCGATACTCATATTCTTTTGTATAAATCCTGTTGTATCTTTATTGTTTGCAGATACCCAGGACAAAATGTTTTGGAATAAGAAATACGGAACGGAGGCTTATATCTTCGGAAAAGAACCGGTTGAATTTCTCAGGGAACATATTGACATTTTGCCCAAAGGGAAGGCTCTGGATATAGCAATGGGCGAAGGGCGCAATGCAGTATTCCTGGCAAAACACGGTTTTGAGGTGGACGGCTGTGATATTTCTGAAACAGCCATTAAAAAAGCCAGGGAACTGGCCAGAGAAAGCAGTGTCACCATCCATGCCTTTGTTGCTGATTTAGAGACGTATCAATTGCCTAAAGATACGTACGATGTGATTGCATGCTTTTATTATCTGCAGCGCGACCTTGTGCCTCAGATGAAGGCGGCGCTGAAACCGGGTGGTGTGATTATTTACGAGACCTATACCATAGAAAACTGGGAACGCGGATTCGAAGGCCCGAAAAATAAGGATTATTTATTACAATCGAACGAGCTGTTAAATCTTTTCAAAGACCTGAAAATTCTCTATTATCGGGAACTTGTTTTAAACAATAAAAAGGCCATAGCGAGCCTGATTGCAAAGAAATGAGGATAGTGTTTGCCACGGATTATCACGGAATTCCGCGGTGAAATAGTTGCGAGATATGTCACTCTTACAAGACGTCACAGACAGACAACGTGAAGCGATCACCCATCTCGAAGGTCCCCTTCTGGTGGTAGCAGGGGCCGGGAGCGGAAAAACCCGCGTCATTACCCGCCGCATTGGATATCTGATGTCACAGGGCGTAAAACCATACAACATCCTGGCTATCACGTTTACCAACAAGGCCGCCAATGAGATGGATGAACGGGTAAAACAGTTTACTTCACACAAAGGACTCTGGGTCTCCACTTTTCACAAGATGTGTTCGCGGATTTTAAGAAGCAACATCGACCGATTGGGGTATTCAAGGGACTTCAGCATCTATGACACGACCGATCAACTGAACCGCGTGAAGTCCATTATGGCTGAGCTCCAGATGGATACCACACAATGGAAGCCCCGTACGATTGTGAGTTCTCTGAGCAACGCCAAAAACAAACTCATTGACCCCGAAACCTTTGCTTCAACCACTTCAGGCTATTATAATAATCAGGTCGCCAAGATTTATAAAAAATACCAAGCCCTTCTCAAAGCGAATAATGCCCTGGATTTTGATGATCTCCTGATAAAAACCATAGAACTCTTTAAGACCCATCCTGATATTTTGGAAATGTACCAGGAAAAATTCAGGTTTATCCTCATCGACGAATACCAGGACACCAATTACTCCCAGTATACCATCACGCGGCTCCTGGCAAACAGATACCGAAACATCTGTGTAACGGGCGATCCTGACCAGTCTATCTATGGCTGGCGCGGAGCCGATATCAGAAATATCATGGATTTTGAGAAGGACTACCCCGATGCCAGGGTGGTGCTGCTCGAACAAAATTATCGTTCTACAAAACACATCCTTCATGCAGCTTCCAGTGTAATTCAACAGAACAAATACCGGAAACAGAAGCTTCTTTGGACGGAAAATATTTCAGGAGAAAAACTCACGGTAATTTCCTGCGAGAATGAACACGGAGAGGCTGACGAGATCGCAAAGAAAATAAAAGAACTAACGAATGAAGGTGTTAAATATTCGGACATCGCAATATTTTATCGTACCAATGCCCAGTCGCGTGTCCTTGAAATTTCCTTCAGAAACTCCAGTATTCCCTACACCATCATTGGGGGTGTCGAATTTTATCAAAGAAAGGAAATAAAAGACATCCTTTCCTATTTACGGTTATGCATCAATCCGCATGATGAAGTAGCATTGGAGCGTGCGATCAATACGCCGGCACGCGGTATAGGGAATACGACGATGAAAAAACTGGAGGACTGGGCAACACATCACGGCGCCACTCTGTTTGATGCCATACGACAGGTTGACGCAATACCAGAAATCACGGGTAAAACGGCCGCAGCAATCAAAAGATTTTGTGAGCTCACCTCCGGTTTGCAGCAATTCCCCAGATCGCCGGTGGAAGATATTATTAAACGAGTGATTGACAAGACAAACTATTTCGTCTTTCTCCGGGAATGCGGGGAAACAGAAGCGAAGGACCGTATTGCCAACGTGGAAGAACTGGTCAATGCCGCCCACGAATATGATATAACCTATTCTGAGGGTTCCCTCCAGGGATTTTTAGAGGAGGTGGCGCTTGTCTCTGATGTGGATAAACTGGAAGATACTGTCGAAGCCGTAACCCTTATGACACTCCACACAGCCAAAGGTTTGGAATTCCCCGTCGTCTTTATCTCCGGTATGGAAGAAGGACTATTACCTCATGCGGAATCAAACGACGCAGACGATGAGATCGAAGAGGAAAGAAGGGTTTGCTACGTGGGTATCACGCGGGCAATGCAGAAACTCTTCCTTACCCACGCCAAACGCAGGATGCAATACGGGCAGTTGAATCTATGCCGTCCCTCCAGGTTTTTAGATGAGATACCAGATGAAATTGTAGAAAGAATTGATAGAGCCAACAGGGAGTACGCTTTTTATCCTTACGATACAAGAAGCGGGTTGGCTCAAGAAATACCAGTCAGCTTTGAATCAGAGATAGTTCCTGCGGGTTCTTCACGTGCTCCGGCAGGAGAAAACACCGTGACCTTTTCGTGTGGAGAAGTGGTCAAGCACCCACTTTTTGGTATTGGCAGGATACTGGAGGTCTATGGTAGCAATGAAAAGGCAAGCGTCAAGGTAGGTTTTCATGTTGGCGGGACAAAGCATCTTATGCTGGCATATGCAAAACTGGAGCGGGTAAAATAAAATCAGTCGGTATGCTAAATCGCACTCCGGGTCCCTTCGTCTTTTAACTTCTTCGACAAATCTTTAGTCACCCTTACTTTTTTGTTCCTCATTATACCTTTTGCTTGTTCCCAAACTCTGTCTGGGAACACAAGGTTATGCGAAACTCTGTTTCGCATATGATCTCTTGTCTAGAATGAGAAAAAAACTACCCTCGAAACAGAGTTTCTCGATCAGTGCGTTCCCCAAACAGAGTTTGGGAACGAGCCAGACACAATGGCACAACGGTGTAAACAGAGTGTCGAGGTCGTTGCCCTCCTGAACCATGCCTGGAAACATGCCGAGTCCGGAAAGGCATATTGTTAATTCGCAAGGAATGACCATATTCCTGGCAAACTGAAACCCATCATTGTACACAAGGATACTATTACCTAAATCCTGCAACAAGGCAAAGCCTTGTTTGCAGGATTTAGGTCAGAAATGGTAGAATCTCCAAGGGAATGGAAGGTATTTTAGAATAAAAACACCTAAACGGAGGTTCACCTTTTCAATGAAGAATATATCACAAAACGAGAAAAGAAAACAACCAAAAATCAAGACGGAGATGAATGGGAAGGGATTAACGGTACATGCAGGGCTCTTACCGGTACTGACTTTCATGGGGAAGTTGTTATTCCGGCATAGAATACAAGAAGCAGTAGGTAAGGAGCGTGGGGCAAATGCACAGTATCAGATGGTTGATGCCGTGCAAATGGTAGTAGTCGGGCTAATAGCGGGAGCGACCGCGATGGTGCAGGTAGTGAAGGTGTGGACGGATGAGGTGTTGATGAAGATGGCGGGATGGAAAGAGATTCCCGTCGACACCACGATAGGACGTATTATGAAGCTGGCAACCCAGGGGGATATTGTAGAGTTGACGGGGGTAAACCATCGATTCAGGGGGCAGGTGTGGAAACGGGCGGTGCGTTCAGGTCACCGGTTGAGAAGTGCGCTGAGCGACATGTGGATAGACGTTGATTCAACCGTGGATGGAGTGTATGGGAATCAGGAAGGGGCAGAGGTTGGATACAACCCGAAGAAAAAGGGCCAGAAGGCGTATCAGTATTTAATGGCATTTGTTGGAGAGACAAAAGAGGTATTGCATAGCTGGTTTCGTAGCGGGAGTAGTATGGGATACAGCGGAACAGGATATGCCAACGTTGAATAATTAATTAAAACCTAAATCTTGCAAACAAGGCTTCGCCTTGTTTGCAGGATTTAGGTACAACATATCTCCGGTACCGGCACCAGCGTACTCGTTCTTAAAATCCTTTCGCTGCCTAACTGCTCTGTAAGCGGACGAACATTTTCTCCCTTCTCTGCCTGGCTGATGTATCCTTCTTCCAAACGCAGTTGTCTCTCCGCTTCTAATTTCTTTTGCCGCTCAACCGCTGAAATACTTACCTGCCCCATTACATTTTTGAAATGATGAACATACATGCCTTCTTTTAAATTAAACAATCCTGCATTTTGATTTACCATTAAAGTGGTATTAGTATTCACGGTATTAAAAGCAGGCTTCGCAAAAAACTTTTCATACGTCGGAAGCATTTCTACTACCAACACGCTTAACGGGCTGTTTATAGGCAAGCCATATTCTTTCAGCATTTTTTCCACGTCTTTGTTCTTCCATCCTGTGATGCCATACTGAATAGCATCTGTATTTATATCCACTATAGCAACACCTGCTGCATTGGAAGTTCGCCGCTGGCGAACAAACAACTGGTCGTCTAATAAAATGTTACGGTAGGCTTTATCATCTGCACGTTTTACCTGTGCATAAAGCAAAGCCCATAGCTGTGTACGTGGCGGATTGCTCGTTACATCAGCACCATTGAATACCGTTTGTGCATAAGGCGCCGTTACCATGATATGTTTTTCATTCCGGTTAATGATGCAGAATAATTGTGGCGGAGGATGCTGCACACCTGTTGTACGCAAAGCTCTTCCAAAACGTGCCTGTGCAGTGCACCATCCCTTTTTATGTCCTACTCTTACTTCGTAGGTAAAGAAGCCAAACAATTCTGCGGATGATGCATGCATACCAGGAGGTAGCGGCACTAAATAATGCACCTTGCTCGAATCAGCTTGTGTTAACTCCTGCATCGCATTTAATCCGCTGCGGTCATCGCTGTGTTGCGGACTGATAATATGGATAGGTTCAGGATTGAGCGGAAGTGTGGGTTCTTCCGGTGCTTTAAACATATCAAACTGCCATCTTGCTAAAAGCGGGTCGGGAGAGTAAGCCAACACGCGAATGAAAAAAGCATCGGCTTCGTTTTGCAAAGGCTCTTCAAACTCCAGCCACAAATAACGGCGGCGAGGTTCTGTACTTGAATACGTTTCATCACTTACATATTTGCTTTGCGCAATACCGGCACTTACAATCTTCGGCACTTGTGCGGGCTTGCCCGTCATTGGCAAGTGTAATTGCAATGGAATGAAATCGTCTGTCTCCACCACCACGACATCAGGTATAGATTTAAACTTAGGTGCTATGCGATACTTCACCATCATCTCTTCGGGGAAACCACCGGCGGCTTTTGGCTTTGGTTCAACCGCATCTAAAAAGCATAAATAGGTTTGGCTTCTGTCAGGATTATACAAAGCCTGTATGTTGATGGCCTGCTTCATTTCAATATCACCCACTAATTCCTCTGCGCCCCAGGCAATAGCCTCACGTTGTTCATCGGTTAATCCTGCACCAACAAATTTTTTGTGGCGATAAACTTCAAAGCTTACCGGCGCTGCGCCATCCCATGTCCAGTCACGATTAAGAAGTAAGGTGATGGGAACAATCCATTGATTCAATAAATCACTTTTGGTTGAAAATGTAATACTGGTACTGTCAGGACTCATGTTATGCCTTATCAAACGGCTTGCACCAAATTGAATTCTTGTTCCCTGCTTGCCCATCAGGCTTAACCCTTTCGATTCCACTTCAATGGTTTTATCAATGGCATCCACCAAACGTTCCATCATACTGCTGGTATGAACGGGGCTGTTGTTCTCAACAAAAATTTCTGTGAGAGTTGCTTTCAAATAAGTATCCGTATCGGGCTGCAGCCATATTCCCCGAATGGCATCCACTTCGGCTACTTCTTTAAAAAGAGACGTTTCATTTACGCTTGCTTTACGGGTTACAAATACTACCGGCTTTCCCATGCGTGGCAGGTTAGAATTTTTTGCATAATACTCTGCCTTATTACCAACTACAGGCCGCAATGTTATGCGAATGTTTCTTGAAGTTGGCAACACTATGTCGGCATGGTCATCAATATTGTCACCACCTTCCACCAAGCCAAGTATGCCCAAATCCTGTGAGTCTGTGAAGTTTAATACAGGTGCATCAACAAAGGTGATGGGTATGTTGCAATCACCATTCAAATCATCAAGGGGAAAAGGACGTTTGGTGATATAGAGTTTTGCATAACTTTCATGGCTGTCGGTATTGTAGCGAAGCAGCATATCCATCTCCAATGCCTTTGCCTCCACCAATACTTCAACAAATTCCACATCGGGGTCGGCTAAACCAACAGCTCTTGCTTTAGTAGGGTCAACACTTGTTTCAGCAAGAATATTTGTTGCATCACCCGTTAAATCGGCAACTGCATTTGGGTAACGGCCGGTAAATAAAACCGAGGGATAACCCAATAAAGGCCGTTTCATAGTTAATGAATTGCCGGTAAAAAATTCATCGTCTTTTTCGGGCAATACATTCGCCAACCTTACTGCCTGCGGCTGCACCATTCTCCTAAAATCGCAAAAAGCTTCGGGGGCAGGAGCCGCATATTTTCTGTTCTGGTCTATCTCTGGTCCGCCACCGCTAATATCTGCAAGGCGTACACGAAAATCATATTTGGTTCCGTACAATAATTTAAAATCACCAATGCCGGCGGCTTCGTACTGGTCGAATTTTGTTGCTTGTTTTGTTGGTTCAGTATTCTCTTGTTTTTTAAAAATTTCTATGGCATCCACATCGGGCAATACTAAACTGTTGCCAATCCAATGTGCATAATATTGCGGTAGCCAGAATGGTTGATTGGGCCTTGCATCGGGCTTTGCCGGATAAACTTCAACACCTAATTCTTTTTCATTATCAGCGCCATCAATTGTTTCACCTCCAATAACAAGGTTTGCTTTATTTTTTACACGGCACAAAGGCACCCATGCATTTGGATTGGGGTCAACATCACTATGCAAACGCACATCTACACGATACTGCATTACTCCCATTGGCGCATCAGTTCTTCTTCCTGCCGGCAGATTTTCATCTTGCTTTATTTGCCGGTTCATCCATATCAATAATTGTTCATCATCCCATGCCAAACGAATTCCGGCATCAGTAATAACAGGTAATTCTTTATCTTCTTTCTCTCTTAATAAATCGCTGCTTACGGGCTGGTTGGCATGAACAACTTTACAAAAGCCATCATCGTATTGTGCTGCTTCAATAATCAGTTCATCAAAATTGGTGGGAGCAATGGGAACGTCGCCGTTTATATCCGCTACATCTGCCGGTGTGGGCAGTTTAATCAAGACCGGAAACTGTATGGCGGCAAACAAACTTCTGTCATCGTTGGCTTTTAGTTTTGGTAATCGTGCTGCATACCTCCTTACCAACTTCTGACCTTTAACAGGATCGGCAATTGTTACTTCATCCATCGCCGCTTTGTAACTACAACCCGTGTCAAGGTCAACATAAATCCAGCTTCCATCTTTTACAAAATCAGGATTCACTGCAAATGTTGCTTCGTAAACAAACCCTACTCTTTCTGCCACTGCAGGCTGGCGCAAACAATTGGCAAACACTTTTCCCCAGCTTAAATCATATTTCGATTTAAACAAAGGGTCAATCTTGGTTGCATCTTTAATAGTGCAATGGTAGCTGTCATCAATAGATGCATCGGGTGTTCTTACACCGGTAAAATTGATAGCATCACGATAGCCAGGCGGTAAATATTTTCTTGCTCTTTCATTTGGCTTCGGTCCCTGCAAACGATTAGCAGCCGTTGTTGCAGGTATGCCCCCTATCGGAGCAATCTGTTGTTCCATTCCTTCAAAAATGGGACGAATGTTTGCCGGCAGGGCAATGCCATTTAATACAAACGGCTGGTCTGCTTCCAGCAGCGAAGGATATTTTTCGCCATCAACAATGAGCCTTGCTTTTAATGCCATGGTTGCATCAACCCATGCGGGTGTTGCAGGTGCAAACTGGTTTGGAATTAACGGGTTGAAATTGCGTGGCATTACTACGACACGTAGCGTTAATTGATTGGCTTGCCAGCGTTGCGGGAAGGTGAGTATGGAAAGTTTTGCATTCATAAAAGAAACCCCCAAACCCCCTAAAGGGGGCTTTTAGCCTCCGATGTTCGGAGAGTGTTTACCAATATTGTTGTTTACTGTTTGTGTAATTTTTTGAAGTACCGTTTCAAGGGATGTCATGACTTCTTTATTTGTGAAGCATAAAACGGTGTAGCCATTTCGAATCAGATAATTTTCTTTTTCTTCATCAATTTTTTTTACATCTGGCAGATTGTGAATGCTTCCATCCACCTCTATTATCAATGTTGCTTTATGGCAATAGAAGTCCGCTATATATAAAGCAATTGGCGTTGCCTACGGAATTTGCAGCCCGCAACGCCTGCTTCAGCATGCATCCATAAAACTGTTTCGGCATCAGTCATACTATTCCGTAGCTGCTTTGCATTTGCAAACACGGTATGCAATGCGCCTTCAAACATGCCGCCCTTTTTATATGGACTCTTGTTCTTCATCTCAATTGCTATAATGATTTTTCAACTTTAAACCTCTAAAGCCCCCTTCAGGGAGTTTGGGGGTTTCTACGAAACTTGTTTTTGTTCCTGCCATTGCTCGGTAAAGCTGATATCTATAATGAAACAGATACTGATATCAAGACTGAATGTTACCTGCGCAATCATGGTTGTTGAACCTCCTGCGCCACCAATTCTGTCCTGCACTTTGCCACTTGCTTCTATTTGAATAGTGACGGTAACAATACCTCCTAAAATCTCTGCACGACCACGGAACAACACAAATGCGCCGATGGTAATTTGTGTGCTATCCAAACTCATTTCAACACCTACAGCGAAATACACACTTACGCTTCCGATAACAGGCAACGCAACTACGGCTTCCACACCAAAACCAAACTTCATGTACAGCGCCGGGCCAATAACGGTATCTGCGCTAATGCGTACGGTAACTTGTCCAACAGCGTAAATAGTTCCAACACCAACACTCACACACATCACACTCAGCTTGCCATAAAATTCTACAAAGGCGCCGGCACTTGGCGCTTGTATGCCGTTGGTTGGCGGCAACGGAATAGCAACATTGAAATACACGCCGGCTTTCAGTTGCGCTTCCAATCGCAAAGGTGCAGCAGCCGTATCTAAATTGGCAGGCGGAAAACGCAGCAATGGAATTTCTTTATCGGCCTGGAACTTGTACTCCCAGTTCATAGGACTGTTGCTCATGGCTATTTTCAGTCCGGCTTTGAGTATGTCTTTATAATTTGGATTGATGGATAACTGGCTTAATAGAACCAAAATATCATACACCGGTTTTAGCTGCGGGCCAAACTCCATTATGGGTTCAATAAAATTTGGCGACTTGCCTTTTGCCGTATCAAATTTTCCACGAATGATGAACAGCTCAGTGAACGACCCGAGGTCAACGTACATGGAAATATCATTCATTTTATTGAGCCAGTTCTGTGCAGTGCTGTCAATGTCCAAATTCAGTTTCGCATCTTTCGGATTGCCATTATCATCTTTTGATTCGTACTTGATGTAAACCTTAACGTCGTTTGTTTTTACAACATACCAGGGGCCTTTTGGCAAAAGCTGTTCAAGTTTTTTTGCAGGGTCAAGTTTGTTGAGCAGTTTGTAGCCTTCCTCTTTTATGTTCATCACATAATCGCTGGCCATGTCGGTAATCTTAGGCAGGTCCTCCAACTTTGGAAAAACTCCTTTGCTATTCATCAGGCGGTAAGCATCTGCTAAATCAGGAACACTGCTTTTGAGAAGGTCTTTATCTGCACCTTTTTCAAAGAATGGGTTTCTGAACAACACTTTGTTTTCGCCGGTGCTTTGTAAAAAGCCGTATTGTTTTGCACGGGCTTCCAATGCTTTGAATAACTCTGTTGCTTCGGCAACGTTTACGGCTTTTGCTTTATCCTGCGTATAGGTGAGCTTGGTAATGTCGGGGAATTTTCGTTCGCCATCACGAATGATGGGTATAACATCGTTCCCACTTAACGGCAACACTTCTTTGGTGCTAAGATTATGTTCAACCACACTCCAGCTTCCATCTTTTGGCAATATGGGTGTACCCTTGGCAGCAGCAACAAAAACCCGCTTGGCTGCAGCATCAATACTTGGATTTACTTCCACTCTGCTGATGCGCATTGCCTGTTTGCTTTGATTGATGTGTACCGTACAATCAACAGGTCCGCCAAGTCCATTCATTTGTGTAAGCAATGCTGCAAAATCTTCGTGGTCAATAAATACACCTCTTGGCCGCAATTGCAAATAACCCAACATACGTTGGCTTGTAACTTTTCCATCAACAGCGCCTTGCGTTACATCGTCAATTTTTACATCGGCATCAAAATAAACGGGTACTAATTTTACATCTAATAATTGCGCAGGCGCAGGTGGCCTTGCCGATGCGGGATGTCCATCGTCACCAATATAAACCCCATAATCCTTCGTCCATTTTTTTTCAAAAGGAGCCAGGGTAGTGTCTTCTTTTATGTTGCGGACATTGTAAACGCCTTCTACCATGCCCGGATGAAAAATATAACTACGGGCGGCTTCTTCGTTCTTTGCATCTACGAGTGCAGGAGAATCAGCGGGTGGATCTGTTTTAATTTTCACCGGTGTTCTGAAATCATAGATACCATCACTTTCGGCTTTCCATCCACTGTCGGTGCGCCACGGAAAACCATTGGCGCCGCGATAAATCGTTATAGTTCTCACCACACGAATACCCCAGGGATAAATGCAACTTTTTACCTGTATCACTTCATGGGCAGTTCGTCCACGCCATACATCAAACATGGCTTGTGATGTTTGCGCAAGCGCCGCATTTTGATTAACCCAATGGCTGAAAACATTAGCGCCATATCCACTGAAATCATACCGCTCCAGCGGAATGTATTTATTCAAATCGAAACCACCCAGAGTTCCAAATTCATCATTAAAAATTTCGGTTACACTGCCCGATAAAACGCTTCGGAAATTAGTAGCAGGAAAAAATAAATTGTTGATGTTTGGCAGTTGATGCGCACTGCCTAAAAACTTTTTATGCTGGTTGATGTCATCAAAGAAGCCAACCGTTTTTATTTGAAGGCCGGTGCTTACTTCGTCTTCAAATTTTTCTTCAATGAGTTTTACAATGGGCTTTTTTGAGTCCTTTAAAAAATACATACCCACTGCCAACATACCATTCGGCAAAGTGAAATAACTCCACAACGGAAGATTTTCTTTGTTGTATAAATCAGTAATCTGTTTTGTTAGCGGAATGGGTGCGAGATTAACCGGCTTAGTGCTTGTATTGGCAATTTGTGCAGGCACACCATCATTTAAAAAATATAAAATGCCGGGAAAGGGGTCTTGTGCTGCATTGGTAACTTCTGAAAGATTTATCATAGGCTCCCAGCTAATTTGCGGCAAGGCATATATCTGCACTAACCGGCTGGTGGCATACACATCAAGACCGCTGATGGTAATAGGATTGCCAGACATATCGGGTTGCGCCTGGTGTGTTCTTTCAAAAATAAAATTATCATTGGCAAAGCCCAGGCTCACTCCCATCAAATCGGCATTGGTGCTAACATCTAATAATGCAAAGGCATTTCTAAACGGCGATACACGGTTGCCAACAAAAGATTGATTGGTTGCCATCATCATGCTGGTTTCATTGGCCAGCATACGAGCGCTGCCTTCCACATCATCAGTCACCGCCTGCCAGTTGCGGGTTTTTAACTGTACGCTGCGCTGAAGATTAGTGTTCTGCAAACTGTCAAGTGCTTCACGGTTCTTCAATACATCAAACCTTGTACTCGTGATGGGTTGCAATACAGCTGCAGTGGTTTGCACAGCAGCCGGTTTATCTCCCAAAAAGAAATTAACGGCCGGCTCATTCATGTTCTCCCAATTCATCGCACAAATAAGAAGGGCATTTATTTCTGCAAGAAAATATCTGTTTGGCTCCTGCAGATTATTCACGCGGCTTCTTTTACGTTTCATAAATGAAACATTGGCTGCATAAGGGTCGGGCAGCGTTGGCAAATACTGAACAAGACCAAATGAAAACACCAGCAAACATTTGTCGAAGCTGTCTTCTGTTTTTAAATCGCCGTACAACAACATTCCATACACCGGGCTTACAGTAAGCAAGGCGTTATTTAATGCAATAGCCGTGCTTTCAAACATCACCGGTGGTATGGCGCCGCCAATTGGCGCTTTAGTTGTTTTACTCCAATTATCAGCAAGAATGTTGTCATCGTAAAGCATTACAATTTGCAATGCCTTGCTCATGCTTAATGCAAAAACAGTTTGCAGGCTTTCCACTTTAAACGCATTGCCATCAACCTTCACCGGCTTATTCACGCTGGTGATACAATTGGCCTGCGCCGAAATTGTTTCCGTGCCTTTTTGCAAACTGTCGTAGAAAAAGAAAAACTGTTTGGTATAAAAAAGGTCAATGTATTGCACCGGTTTTACCAGTTCCTCAACCGGTGGTTCCTGCCAGAGATTATACCGTTGCCTTCCGGTTGTATTGGAAGCAAATAAGGTAGCGATGTTGATGCGGCCCGGCATTACCATCACCATGGCATTCTTTAATGTGGTAAAGCTTTTTTCAAAGAGATTCGCATCTTTCAAACCAAGCCAGCTTACTTCTAATCCGTCTAACACACCAACAGCCATGGCGCCAATACCATCTGCCTGCACAGGCGCATTAATGTTAATAGCGGCCGCCGATAAAACCCAGGCAGCATCGGCAATTTTTGCTTTGCCGCTAATAGTACAAACAGGGCTTTTACATTGCCTGATTTCCAATTCTGTTGCATCAGTTTTGTAAGGAATGGCAACACGATTGAGTTCCGGAACCCAACGCATTGGCGCCGCATTATTAAAAGTGAAGTTTATTGGCTGTCCATAAACATTCCATTTGGCGCCAACGGCTGTTATTGATTTACCGGTATGATTAATGGTGAACGATAAAGTAGTTGGTAATTCAATACTTGTTTCTTTTGCATCTATGCCATGGTCGTCAGGCGACACATCGGTTATTTCTTTTTGCTCAAGATTTAATGTTACCGAGGCAGCCATACCCACGGGCAATACCAGTTTGTTATCAGCCGTGATAGATAACGGAGTTGTAAGATTCAACTCTCCGCCTGCCACTGTTAGTCCGCAATACAAATTGTCGGGAGAAGGAGGAGCAAACAAATCGGCGTTAATCCATACACTGCCTTTTGGTATTTTATACTTGCGTGGCGGCACTGCCGTAATACGATCACTCACTTCCAGCGGCAATAAAATAAACGGACGTGCAGCGCCTTGAAGCCACACCTGCACAATTGGAATCACACGATATAAATCAAACCAAAAACGGCGGCCATCGCGATTGAAAATGGGTCCTATAGTTTCAACAATTCTTCCTCCCCTGCCCCATGCCGGAACACTGCCACGCAGTTGGCTGCTGACAAAAGGAACCTCACGGCGAAACACACGGATGGTTGGGTCAATGGCTTCCGGCGAGTCCTGCAGTTTTTGTAACACGCCACTGAGATGTTGCATATCATCAGCATCTAAATGCTGCGTTGAAAAATTTTCTGTTTCCTCAAATTGGAATAATGTTGCTATTTGCAGCGAGGGGTCGTTGATGATGGCTGATGCCATTGCTTCCTGCAGTTTGAACACCTGGTTAGCATCTGAATTATTAGCTACCGTAATATCGCCGCAGAGTTTTGCAAGCAAGGCAAGCATTTGGTCTTCTTTCATGAAAAAGATTAAGGTGGTGAACCGATGACAGATGATGATGATAGAAAATTGCTTTTTCCCATGAAGCGTGCACTATAGCAAAAACGAAGAAGATTGCAAGTGTTTTTTGCAAAATTAAAAACCAAAGCAACGGAAGTGGGAAGAAATGGTGTGGAATTACAGGAGAAACCGGAGAATTGTCATGTTATGGGTAATGTGCGGCACATTACCCGATTTTTCACAAGGAATTGACAAAAAATGGCAAGACTATCCCTCTATCCTGTTCCTGGAGAAGTGTACAAGGAAAGGTTTAATTTTGTGCAATACAGGATTCATCGTAGCCGGGCCAATCATATGCCTGTATGTTGAATACAGACATGTCATCGAAAAGTTCATAAACCGGCTCATGGTTTTTAGCCTAAGTTACGCATTTAAGAGCATAAGTAATTGACATTCAAGGGTCTTCAAATATTTTCCTCACTACAAAGCTGTTTTTTTGAAGGTTATCCGCTTTCTTTTTATCGCATGTGGATCAACTCCGAGTTTTTTGTATACCTCCCCTTGTGCGGCCTCCACTTCGGTTGCTACCCTGACATGGTGTACATGGATACCATCCGCATCGGGCAGGACTACGGTTACTACCTGATGCGTCTGCAAGAGTTGTTTTATGGTATTCCAACTTCTCGTCTCTGCCTTCTCTCTCAAGGTGTGCTCTACTGCATGTAAGAGATGGTATGCAAGCACAGAGATAAATAGGTGTGCGTCTACCCGGTGTTCTTTCTGATGATAGATCGGTCGCAAACCAGGATTACTCTTGAGATCCCTGAACGCCCTCTCGATCTCCTTCTTGCTCATTTCGCATCCCTTTAACACCTCGGTCATTCCCAGGCGCTTCCAGTACTCCTCTGCCACCAATACCGGAC
>CAZBCT010000068.1:0-16243 GCA_964490485.1 uncultured Candidatus Brocadia sp.
CTAAATTGATATAAAATATTTATTTTGTCCAGCCAAATTTTGTCCAACAGTAAGTACAATGAGGGGGAGCTTAAAGTCGCCGCCGAAGGTAACCTAATTCAAATTATGATTACTCTCTCCCGAGAAATTCACCTGTCCTTGTGTCTACCTTGATTATTTCACCGTTATTGATGTATAAAGGAACCTTTACCACAAGCCCGGTCTCCATTTTTGCAGGCTTATACACATTCACCACGGTATCCCCTTTCATGCCCGGATCTGTTTCAACAATTTTTAGCACAACCGATGTTGGTAATTCTACGGAAATTGCCTTACCCTCATAGAAAGCGATTTTTGCCTGACTATTTAGGGTCATGTAAGGCATCGCATCTTCAACCGCTTCTTTCGGCAGCAATATTTGCTCATAATTTTCCGTATCCATGAAGCAATAATTATCTCCTTCCTTATAGAGATACTCCATTACCCGATGATCCAGAAATATATCCTCCACCTTATCGGTAGACCGGAACCGTTTTTGCACCACGCTTCCCTGTTTCAGACTCTTCAGTTTCGCCTGCACCATACCTCGCCAGTTTCCCGGGGTGACGTGCTGGTAATCAACCACAAGATAGAGTTCACCGTCCATTTTTATTACCGTACCCCTTTTAAGTTCTGTAGCGCTTACCAATGTAATAACTCCTCAATAAAATGAATAAAACCAATGCTATAAAAATTCTGTCATTACCGTGTCGGCAACAAATAATCCTTTTTCGGTGAGTTTTAGCCTTTCATCCTCATAAGCAACCAATCCATACGTTAGCAATCTGTTTATCTGATTTCCAAATTGATCTTCTATCGCATAACCAAAACGTTCGTAAAAATCGGTATTTGAAACACCCTGACGCAACCGTAAAGACATGATAATGGTTTCAGATGCTAACTGGTTTTGTGGCAGACACTCAGCGAATGAATTTATATTTTTATTTTCATCTATCCCATGAATGTATTTCAATACATCCTTTTCGTTTGCAGTTCGCACACCATGAAGAAAGGAATATGCTCCAGCTCCAACCCCTATGTACCCTTTGTTTTCCCAATAAACCCTGTTGTGGCGACACTCGCACTCATCTTTTGCAAAATTTGAAATCTCATAGTGATTATACTGGTTCCTTGTGAGATAGCATATGGCCATTTTATACATTTCCAATTCAATACGTTCTTCCAGCTTCTGAACGACCTTAATCGTTAAATCAGATGCAAGCGGCGTCCCCTCTTCGTACGTAAGGGCATAAGTCGATACGTGTTCCGGATCCAATTCAACGGCAGCCATTAAGTCCTTTTCCCAGTCATCAAGCGTCTGTTCCGGACAACCAAAGATTAAATCAAGATTAATATTCTGAAAACCATTCATTCTCAGCAGCGTGAATGCTTTTCTCGCATCATCGCCAGAATGAATGCGTCCGAGAAGTTTTAATTGGCGATGCTGAAATGACTGGACGCCTAAACTGACACGGTTCACGCCATATTCTTTTAGCAATACAACCTTATCTTTTGTCAAGGTGCCTGGATTTATTTCGCAGGTATACTCCCGGATTTCAGATGCCGGTATGTACTCTACGATACTGGAAAGTAATTTTTCCACCTGAAATTCGTTTAAAACACTGGGCGTACCGCCCCCGATATAAATCGTTTTAAAGAGATACTGTCCTTGCAGGATGTTTAACTCTCTTTCAAGGGCGTGCAGATAGCGATCAATTGTTTTTGTGTCTGATACCATCGAATTGAAATCGCAGTAACTACACTTTCTTGCGCAAAATGGAATGTGTATATAAAGGGCGTGAGGAAATGTGTCTTTTTTTTCTGTCATTCTGGAACTTTATATCAGGAAAGTATTAATATCTCACCACTTTTTGCATTCTGCATCCCGGTACATTATGATAGCAGGTATCCGAGAGTTCCTTGCGAATGATCGTTTTGTAATACTGCAACCTTGTGTCCGGATTTCCCAAAATACCATAGAAACTTTTTGTCAGGTCTTTGTAAATAAGTTTAACGGGTATTTCCCGTACAAGCAATCCTGCCTTCCATGCCTGCATCCATAGTTGCAATGGCATTCCATAACCATGCTCAGTCAGATGCAACAGCTTTAATTTTTCTACCCTATACGCCTTAAAACCACAAAAAGAATCTGTTAAACGAAAACCTGTTATCCGATTTACGATACTGGTGATTTTTCTGTTGATAATATATCTCTCCCTGGGTACTTTTGCATCTACGTTTCGTGGGAAATAATACCGTGAGCCCGATAGAATATCAAACGTAAAGAATGGAATTTCCTGCAAAAACCCCTGTATCTCCATAGGTTCGTGCTGCCCGTCTCCATCAAGGGTTAATAAATAGTCATATCCGTTATTGATAGCGTACTGGAACGCATCTATGATCGTCTTGCCATATCCCAGATTCCTTGGATGCACAATCATCCGGATATTTTCGAGCTTCGTTAATTCCTTATGAAGGCACCTGGTTGAACCATCATCGATCACCAACACGTCGAGCCCAAAATTCTTAATCTGTGGGACAATTTGAAATACGGCGCTTTCGTTGAAGACGGGTATTGCAACAAGGATCTTTCTGCTATACATAGTGTTTGAATACCCTATGGGAGGAATTGAACATAAGCAGCTCTCCGTCAATATTGAAGAAAAAGCATTTCATGGAAAACAAGTTCTATGATAGGTTTTTTAAAATGTTATTATAGAAAAACAGTTAATTATATAGCAAGGAAAAACCTCTTTTGCCCTACTATTTTCGAGACATTAAAACATTGACATCCTTCATGATACTTGATAGAATTGCCCAAATTTTACAAGGGTTATCCTTCTTTCTGAAGGATGTCATTGGATCTGCACACCGTATTACAGGTAAGGGAAGTCACCGATAGTTTTTTCCTATACGGTATTGACCCTGTCCTTTAATTTACGGCGGATTTTTTTGCAGGAAGAAGAACCTCATGAATTATCTTTCTGGTAAACTATTCGGGGTATTATTTTGAGAGTAAAAGTCGCTAAAACTGCAGGATTTTGTATGGGTGTACGGAGGGCGATGGATATCCTCCTGGATGCCGCAAACGAGAAAAACGACGACGGTAAAGTGTATACAGATGGACCGCTGATTCATAATCCCCAGGTACTTGAATATTTGGAAAAGCGGGGTATTCAGGTCGTCAAGGGACAAACAGAACTTTCGAAGAGTACCGTTGTGATACGGGCACATGGTGTTACCCCTACCAGGAGGAAAGAAATTGAAAGCACCGGTGCAAAGGTCTGTGATGCTACCTGCCCCCATGTGATGCGAGTTCAATCTATCATTAAAAAATATGCAGCCCAGGGATACTCAACAGTAATTGTGGGTGACAAAGGACATGCAGAGGTTATTGGTTTACTGGGATATGCCGAAGGTAAAGGATATGTTGTGCAAGAGTTGGATGAGATTGAACAGCTTCCGCCGATGGACAAGGTATGTATCGTAGCGCAAACAACACAGGATAGACGTATGTTTAAGGAGGCGATCGAGAGGCTGAAAAAACGCTATTCAAACTGTGAATCATTTGAAACCATCTGCAGTTCCACCTATAAACGTCAGGATGAAATCATCAGTCTGAGCAAAACGGTTGACGCAATGATTGTCGTTGGCGGAAGAGGAAGCGCCAACACCACGAGGCTTGTTAAAATCTGTGAGTCTCAGGGGACGCCTACATTCCTTGTCGAAACTGATGCGGAGTTGGATCTTGAAAAGCTGAAAGATTATGATACCGTTGGTGTAACTGCAGGTGCGTCTACTCCAAACTGGATGATCAAACGGGTTGTTGAAAAAGTGCATTCCTTTAAGCTAAGCAAATATCGCAGGATTTTATTTGGAATGAAAGCCATTGCAAGCTTTTTTATCCGGAGTTGTACGTATGCGGGGCTAGGGGCGGCCAGTTTAAGTTATGCAAGCGCCGTATTGCTTGGGATTCAGCCTCGCTTTAGCTTTTGTTTGATCGCAGCGCTATTCATTTTTTCTATGCAAGTCCTGAATCGTTTTTCCAATAAGGACTCTGTCGCGCTTAACGAACCTGCGAGTGCGACCTTCTACGAAAGGAAACAAACTCTTTTTATTTGTCTTGGTATCACAGGAGTGGTGGTATCTTTCACGCTTGGATTCCTGCTCAGCAAATCCATCTTTTTCTGCATTTTTCTTGCTGGCCTTTTTGGTATTTTTTATCGATTAGAAATAATACCAAAGAGTTTGTCTAAAATTATCCGGTATAGAAGCCTTGAACAAATCCCTGGTTCAAAAGAAATCTTTTACAGTATTGCGTGGGCAGTCAGCACCGTGTTAATACCTTTTCTTGGGGTGAATAAAAGTTTTATGCCGTCGCTTGTCATCGCCTCTGCATTTGCATTCAGCCTTGCGTTTGTCAGGGCAGTAGTTCTTGATATACGAGACATCCAAGGTGACCGTATTTTAGGCAACGAAACAATTCCTATCGCAATTGGAAAGGAACGCACAAAAAAAATTCTCATCACCATTACTGCGCTTGTCGCGGTTTTAATGTCAGCAAGCCCATGGTTTGGATGGGTGACTACCCTGGGTTATTATTTACTCCCCTGTGTGGCCTATGCCGCTGGATATCAATATCTGTTTCATAAACGGATTGTAGCTGAAGGACTATTATCCGAAACGGTTGCCGATTTTAACTTTATCCTGGCTGGAATTATGGCCTTTCTGTGGAAATCAAACCACTTTTAAACGTTCAATACATTCATTATGGAAAAAAACACAAGCGGCGTATTTACTCATTTTAAAAAAGATGTCAGAAAAAGAATGTTGACGGGTTTATTGTTAATCCTGCCCGTCTACGTAACTTTTTTTGTCGTAAAATTTCTCTTTGGCTTTGTTGGAGGCACGCTTGCTCCCGTTATCAAAAAGATATTGCAATTTCATGGTGTTGCCCTGCCAAAAACTTCTCTTGACGAATTTATTATCACCTTTTTTGGTCTTATCCTCACCTTTATCGCATTATATTTTATTGGTATCTTCGCCGCCAATTTTGTGGGTAAGGCCATCATCAGTTATTTTGAAAATCTTTTAACAAAAACTCCCATTATTCGAAATATCTATTCATCGGTAAAACAAATCATTCACTCTGTTGGTATGCCTGGCAAACAGGCATTTAAACGTGTAGTTCTGATAGATTTCCCCAAAGAAGGCGCAAAATCTATCGGATTTGTTACCGGCAGTTCATGTTACGAAGATGGGAAAAAGGTGTGTGTATTTATTCCGACAATACCAAATCCAACAACTGGCTTTTTAATATTTACTTCTGAAAGCGAAATCACCGATACAAACTTAACGGTGGAAGAGGCATTCAAGGCGCTCTTTTCGGCAGGTGTGCTGATACCAGATAATATAGCTGCATCAATCAAAACAAAAACCCCTCGAACCTCCGATCAAAATTAACCGTTTGAATTAAATATTCTTATGCTAATGGGGCAAATTTATGTGAAATCCAGGGGAGTGCATGTCGGCTGGTGTCGGCGACGGACTTCAAATCCGGTCTGTCCTGCTTCTAGTGGGATAGGTGGGTTCGATTCCCACACGCTCCCGCCATTATGTGTATAAATCAGGCAACCGCAGGGGTCTTCAATACAGTTTTCAAGGCACTTAAGCGAAGCGAAAGAGAAATTTTTTGAGAAAATTATGGGTGATAAAAAGTAGGATATTCATTGCAGGCACTAATATAACCTTTCCCTTTTCTACCTTAAAAACCAACCGATCTCATGCCTTTATGGGCAACGCCCCCCCTACCTCCATCGGTATGGCAATCTGTTCTTTTTGAGATATTGTTAATATCTTCATTTTATTTCTTTTTCCTTACCGGATGCGTTTTGGAAAATTCCTGAGCAATTTTTGCCGCCTCCGGTGCACATTGCGGATGTCCCCACCCACTCGCACTCATACCATTGGTAATATCATAGACAATATTATCGTCTTTTGATGGGCTAACCCCGGCAGGAACGTAGTCCAGATTCAGACGGTGTCTTACCTTCCATGCAATGTTATGATCTGCGCAAGAGCTATCGCCGCTTATACCTAAAGCGCCAATCAGTTTTCCCTCGTTGTTATAGAGCGCCAAACCTCCCCCAAATACATTGACCCCGCCAATCTTGTGACCAACCATAGGATCTTTTTCCGTGCCGTATTTATCAGATGGACCCAGATACGCGATTTCCGGGAAAACCGGATTACTCTCTTGTAGTCCATATAAACTCCCTCCCGGTTGAACCGCAGAAAACAGATTTGCGGTAGACAATGCAAATGACGGCAGACTGAATGCATTGGCGGTATTGGCCTTTTGCGCCGAAATAACACGGCTGCCAGGCCACTGATCGCCCCGGTCTTTTCCGGAAAACGCCACTGTCTTTACCACGCCGTCCCGGTCTACTACCGTTGCCCACATCTGAAAACCAAATCCACCATTGTTCTCTTTCACCGCCGCCTTAAGGGCTTCCCGGAGTTCAGTGTGCAAAGGCAAGCCATCCGCGAAAGTGCCTGGTAAGAATAAAACGGCGAGCATGAATGATGCAGTAAGCCCATAAAAAATTACTTTAAAACGTTTCATAATGGCTGTCTCCTTTCAGCGCTTTTCTCATAGCTTCTTCTTCAACGGGATTATGTTAGAATTTGATTTTAATATTAGTCATAATTGCTACTCTAAAAAAGGGTGTCCGGTGGTGTGTTCCTTCTGTTTAGCGGAAAATTCAAAAGTCTGAAATTCTTAAACCTCATTTCCCTTTAGATTCATCTTTTTCGGATTTAGTCACACAGAGATAATTGTTCTTTTCATCTGATTCGGCAACCGTATTTTCGTTATCAACCGTAATACAAACAGAACAGTCCGGATCAAAACAATTTCTTCCGGGCGGGCTTTTAATAGTAAAAATCCTTGACGCGCCAGCTTCCAAACCCACTACCGCCTGAGTGACTACAACAGATTGAGCCGGATCAAAGACAACCCTGATATTGAACGATCCCGCATCCTTTGTTCCGACATTTTCAACAGTAAAATTGACTCTCGTAACACAGGTTTCTGACCAGTCATAGCAGTCTACCGAGAGTTGGTTTGCATCAAAATCCCGAATAAGAAGATCCGGTAGGTTCTTTTGTATGATTTCCCGCTCAACAATTTGTTTAACTTCGATGTCATTGAGCGCTTCAATCTTGTTTTCATTATTAACTGTCGCTGTTTCATAGAGCGCAGAGACGTCAAGACTTGCCATGCTCCATACAACAAGCACTCCTTTTATGTAAGATGCCGGAAACCCGTTAGGGAACAACTGTTTTTGAATATCCTCTCCCGTTATTTCCACCGCCTCACCTGATCCCAGGATATCTTCACCAAGCGGCATGATCTTACCCATCTTTTGCTCACCTGGAGGATATGTTAACACGAGATTTTTAAAAAGCCTTACATCGGTATCATTTGGATTATGTATCATGATAGACGTTAAGTAAAATCCCTTTGCAAGTCTTGTATTTTCAGGCTCCTTCTGTATGCCACAAACAAATTGAGCTGCGTATTCGAATTTATACGATGAGACGTTATACTGAGGGTGCGCAGATTTATGAGCCTCCGGTATACTCAGATTACCAGATACCTCTGGCGGTGGTAATTTCTGCTCGTGTTGCGCATGGACATATCTCATGTTTGACAGGCTTATGAAACACACAGTCATTGCTATAAAGAGTTTCTTCATATAGATAACCCCCTCTTTTTATCTCAGTTATTCCTTAACCTCTTTAACGATAAACGTACCTTCAGGCGGGTTCAGGAGTATTGTTTTAACGCGTTCCTGCCATAAGTTGCCAAATTCTTTTAATTCATCCGCAGATGCCTTACCGGAAATCGCAAGGGGCATCAGCTTGTCCATGCGCTCATTCGCCGGCACTGATTCCACACAATACGTTACTTCTATCTTTTTCCCGCTGTCTATTCTTTGAAACGTCATGGAGCAGGTTGCCTTTGGATCAGATGTGTGCTCCTTGTCAAAGCTCATCAGATTATATCTTCCATATTTTCCGGCAGCGCCAAAACCCTTAAATCCACTTTCTGATGCGGCACCCGTTATGAATGTCACGACCTGTGATATTGGGCCATTTACCTTGTAGTCAATACCCCCTTTAAAGAAAACCTTTATGTTTCCCCTTACCGGCACTTCATCGGCATATAATGCCTTTAGCGCCAACTGCGTGGACTTATAGGCGCCTGCAACCGCAGGACAGGAATGTCCTGCAAACTTTACCGCATCGGCATACGTAAAAGGAAACACATCCTCCTTGTCCATTGCTCCAAGCACAACAGCCAACGGGTCTTTCATCTTTATCGGTTCGGCAGTATCAAAAAAATCCTTGCTATATTTCGTCTGCCCCTCTGCGTAAATATGTTTCTGCACTCCGACGCAATACACAATGAATGCAAGAAGTGTAAACGCAACGTGCCATTTTAATGAGCAAGCCTTGCAAAATCCATCCTTCATAATCTTTCGTCCCTTTCAATAGAAAGTAATTCGTGGCAGTTACCATAATTCTTTATTGAAGAATCATGGTAAGTCATATACAATTAATCCTTTAATTGATCATAAAATCATAGTTTATACAAGAAGCGTTATTTAGGCAAGAGCATTTAGAATCCTATGATAAAAAAACTCAGAATTGGCGTTGTCCCCTATATGAACGCCAAACCGTTGATTTACGGATTAAGTCAACATGCGGATTCCCTTGAGTTGTTATTTGAAGTACCGGCCCTTTTGCCAACCATGCTGAACAATGATCAGATTGATGTAGCCATCATACCCTCCATTGAGTATTTTAGAAACGGCAATTATGCAATCATTCCTGACATCTCTATTTCTTCTTTTGGGACAGTTGAGAGCGTAAAGATATTTTCGAAGGTAGCAATGCACCATATTCGCACTGCAGCCCTAGACAAAAGTTCGTTAACATCGTGCGCACTTACCCGGATACTGCTTCAGGAACACTATCACCTTTCACCGCACTATACACAATGGAACAGACAATACGATATTTCCCGTACCGATGCGGATGCAGTTCTCATCATCGGTGACAATGCCATGAAGGTTATTGACAATGGATACCTTACGTTGGATTTGGGGCAGGCATGGTTTGAATATACCGGACTTCCCTTTGTCTATGCCTTCTGGGTTGTTAAAAAGGATCGTCGCATACCGGGCATAAACAAACTCTTAAAAGGCGCAAAGGATGCCGGTATCCGATCCGTTAGGAAACTGGCTGCCGTTGAATCGCATCGCCTTCAACTAACAGAAGAAAGATGTTTGAACTACCTTACAAACTCTATCCGGTATAATTTGGGCAAGGAGGAGATTAAGGGCCTTCGGACATTTTATGAACATGCTGTAACTTTAGAACTTGCACCAAAAGGGGTGGATATCGTTTTCAATGATACCTAACCCGAACGAACAAAATACAAGAAACGATTTATATTTTAGATTTTTGATTTCGGATTTATGATTTTTCTCATCAATCGGTCGAGCGCTCATAACACGGTTTAAAATCGTAAATCGTACTTTTATTAAGAAACTATGTTTAATACATCCTGTGAGATTGATGATATCATCGAAAAATCACTTAATGGGAAGAGACTGTCTCTGGAGGCGGGTATAAAGCTATTCTCTCTAAAAGATATTACCATCCTGGGAATGGCGGCGGATGAAATCTGCAGAAAAAAGCATCCGGAAGACTATAGGACATATATCATTGACCGGAATATCAATTATACGAATATCTGCACATCGGGCTGTAGATTCTGCGCCTTTTACAAAGAGGTTAAACACAGCGATGGTTATATCATTCCAAAAGACGACTTATTGAAAAAAATAGAAGAAACTTTGTCACTTGGCGGAAGACAAATCCTCATGCAAGGGGGGTTGCATCCGTCATTGAAAATGGATTTTTACGTCGATCTCTTAAAGTCGATCAAAACGAAATTTGACGTGCATATCCATGCCTTCTCGCCTCCTGAAATAGTACATTTTTCAAGATTAAATGGCATTGCTGTCCGCGACGTCTTACAAAAACTCAAAACGGCGGGACTCAACTCAATTCCCGGTGGTGGTGCAGAAATTCTGGTGGACCGGTGCCGCAACCTCTTGAGTCCAAACAAATGCACAGCACAGGAATGGCTCGATGTAATGCGGGAAGCTCATAAGCTCGGCATGCGAACCACGGCAACCATGATGTTCGGTCACATAGAAACCATAGAAGAGCGCATCGAACACCTGGAGAAGATCCGGAGACTTCAGGACGAAACAGGCGGCTTTACCGCCTTTATCGCCTGGACATTTCAACCGAAAAATACCCAATTGGATACTGCATTACTTGGAAGTTATGATTATTTAAGAACCATTGCTATTGCACGCCTCTATTTGGATAATTTTCCCAATATTCAGGCGTCATGGGTCACACAAGGCGCCAAGATTGCCCAACTCTCACTAAAATTCGGCGCTAATGATATGGGCAGCACCATGATCGAAGAAAATGTAGTACGGGCGGCCGGGGTAAGCTATCAGATGGATAAAAAAGAAATAGAGTCGCTTATTAATGATCTTGGGTTCGAGGCAAGGCAAAGGGATTTGTATTACAAGGTCTTGAAACATAACCATTCAGCCACGAATTAGCACAAATAAACACGAACAAAAGGCGTAGTATCTCTCACAGCGGGTTCAAGTTTGCAACTTGAACCCACCATTTATAACGTCAACTCAAATTTGATTTTATCCTCAGGATTTGCAGACGACCACATCCAATCTTCCGGACTTTTCACATATTGCCTGCGTACCGGATTCGCATGAATATACCGTATCTTTTGGAATAAATATTCTTCACTTTTAATCATCTTTGGCATATTTGTCCTCTCCCAGAACTCATATTTGCCGTTTCCCATATCGAAAAGTTTTAAAACATTCGGTTCCGTAGCGATGATATTCTTCTGCATCTCCTTAGAAATAAACTTCTTAAAATCTCTGACAAAAGCAATCATATCTGGCGCAAATGCAATTATGTGGATATGATTGAGCAATAAGAACATATGCATATAATTTGAGTCCTTTATTTTTTTGACAAAACCGTAACGAATCAGCAAGTATCTCGAAACGATTATGTCTATCAAAAAGGTAATACCAGTTCCTCACGGTAAACGTAAGATAATAAATTCCCGAAACAAATTCTTTTGAAATTCTTATTGAGGGCATAATGGACTATCAAACTAAGGGTTCAGGTTGCAAACCTGAACCCGCCAGGGAACGTATTAAATAAGTTGGCATGTGCTGGTCGTTGCGAGCACATTCGTTTTGCTCAGTGTAAACTCCGCGAGGCAATCCCAATATAGAGATTGCTTCGGGTGATCGCCCTCACAATGACAACTTTTTTACTGCGCTTACTATAGTTCACTCTGCACGTGTGAAATATTAAAAATGCCGTAACAATTTAGTATTTTGAAAAATCTCAACAGAAAGCCATATTTTCCTAGCTGTATCAGGGCGAATATACAGGGAGAGGCAGATTCAAAACATGTCTTTACAGTTTCCAAATCCTGAAAGGATGTCATGATTATAGCCAATTGATGCATTTTTGCCTTTTAACCCCGCAGGGGTGACATTGGTTTTTTATACCGATGTAATGGTATTTTTATTTCACCCCTTCAGGGTTGTGTATTTTATCTGCCCATGGTTCTATAATCATTTCAGCCCTTCGGGCTTTTTTACCGCATAGCGGATTTTGTTCTTCTTGTAGGTGAATACCTGCAGGTATTCACCTACAAGAAAGGTGTTTTTCAAAAAGCTAAAGTGTTACAAAATGCCTAATTTCTTGATATTGGGCTGGTTTCTTGTTTTACCTTAAAATGAAGGTAGTGCTGCGGTATATCAGTTCTATTCATTTCAATGGGGTGCAATTTATAAAAGTTCAGAAATTATTCGGAAAGCCTCTGATGTGTCCAGTTTAGGTACTTTAAGGAGACAGAGATTTTCCTGCACATGTTTAACCGTCTTCATACCAACCAAAGAAGTTGTTATTCCCCGCAATGAGCGAATAATCTGCAGGGCACGACGAGCAGCGCTGCTACCGAGATTATCCAAAGTCTGGAATGAAAATAGCCTGTTTTCCTTGAGTGCCTGTGTTTGGAAGAGGGTTGCGCTGGACATAACAGAGATACCCATCTCTTCAGCGGCCCGAAGCAGTGACACCCATGTGCCGTCGAGTTCCTGATTTTGCAGGACTTCAGCCTCCGGCATATAAATATTTATGGGTAATTGAACAACGCGGAAATGATGCCGTAAACCACCAGCAATTGCCTCAGCCGACTGTATAACGCGTCTTAAAGAAAGTCTGCTTGCGTCGTGGGCATCTAAACGGTAGCCATCCCATGTTGCGGTACCGTACATGCGGATTCGTCCTTTTTGTACAAATTCTTCCAAAACCTCAAATGCCTTGGAAAGCCTGTGATAAAATTCGTTTGCCGGCAGTTCTGACAGGTGCATTTCGGGATTATGGATATAATAGATATCCAGGTATTCCAACCCCAGATTTTCAAGGCTCATGAGAACAGATTCACGGATAAATTCAGGCTTTATGGAGTGGCACCCCTGCACAACGTCAGTCTCATTGAGTATGCCTTTCTTCAGGAACCGATTTTGAAAATATGCTGAAGGCTCTTCCCCGGAGTCGATGTCCCACGGAATAAAGCCGCCTTTCGTTGCCACGATAAGGTTTTTACGAATCCCCGGATGTTTTTCCATCAGACGCTGCACGGCACGCCCGACAACCCGTTCACTTTTCATTTCCCGGTAATTTATTGCGGTATCTATGACATTGCATCCGCGTCCGACAGCCTCGATTATTGCGTCGTGATAGAGCGCGTCAGTCTGGTCGTCTTCTTTGCCCAGGTACGTGCCGATGCCTATGGATGAGGGTTCTGGTGAAATATGACTCTGTGAACTCTGATGCGGTTGCATAACCAATCTTACCCTGGAATCATGTTGATAGTGGCTATACTGTCTCTAGTTCTGATTTTAATCTTTCTGCGGACTGAATACGATTATCAGGATTTTCTTCCAGAAGTCCCAGAATAACCTTGTTGAGTTTATCCGGGATAGCTTTGTTGATTTCTTGTGGATTGATATTTGCCTCTTGCCATAATTTCCCCGTCATTACCCGGTAAAAAATCAAACCGACGGAATAGAGGTCTGATGCCGCATTCATCCTGACTTTTTTCAGTACTGCCTTTTCTTCTTCGCCATCGCGTAACATCCGAATCATCTGTTTCTGTTCAGGTGAAGCGTATTCCTTGCTCATGCCGCAAATAATCTCTCCTATTTTAATCGTGCATTCGAGATCTATCAGTGACATCGTGCCCGTGTCAGGGTTTATAATGAGATGGCCGGGTTTGATATCAGAGTGGATGTATCCTTTGGAATGCATATGGTGCAGCGGTAAAGTGGCGCTGGAAAAATATTGAATCACGCGCTTTATTTCATCCTGATCTGGCAACCCTCTCTGTTTGTAGTATTCAACGACATCTGCTCCTTCAAAGTGGGTTATAATGAGATAGTTTTGTGCGATTACCGACTTCCCTTCTCTGTACATCATAGCATTGCCTTCTTTGTGTCTGACGGGAATCTGGGGATGGGTAAAAAGAGGCAGTATTTTAAATTCTCTTGAATAATTGTTAGCAGGAGAATACTTCATACCCCACTGATTTTCTTTAAATTCAGGATTACACAGGATGGCGTAATTCGCCCGATGGCCGGGCGCAATCTTGAATTCTTTAAAATGGTATTTGTCGATTGAATACATGTTTAAAACCCCCTATTCTTTGCACAGAAGCATGGACAAACAAGTTTGTCCATGCCACCCGTTAGTTTTGAAATCCATGTATTAAATTGTAATAAATTGGTGTAATGTAAAATTATTTTCCCGTTACATCCCTGAATATTCCAAGGATCTTGATCGGCTTACCGTTAGCGTCACGGACAATATTACACGTGCTTTCAGAAATGAATCGTTCGCCACTCTTTTTCTTACTATAAGTAATAAAGTCTCTTCGCGTCTCATTTTTTTCCAACGTCTCAATCAATTCCTTTTGATCCTCCGGATTCACATAGGTATCTTTCACCGGTATTCCAATTACTTCTTCCGGTGAGGCGTAACCGAGCATTTCTGCCCCCGCCTGATTAATCCATGTAAACACGCCATTTTCTGTTGGTTCACATTGATAAATTCCCTCTTTCAACAATTTCAGTAATTGTCTGTAGTGGATCTCTGATTCCTGCAATTCTGCTTCCAGTATCTTCCGTTCCGTGATATCTCTGAATATTCCGTCTATACGGAGAGATTTGCCCGCTTCATCGACAACCAGATTCGATGTTCTTTCCAGGTAAAACTGTTCTCCATTTTTCCTCTTACATAATGACGAGAAACTCCTCCATATCCCGTCCTTGTTCATTTTCTCTACGACCTTTCTGCGGTCTTCCTGATCTACGTAAATATCCCTTACCTTTCTGCCAATTACTTCTTTTGGAGACTTGTAGCCCAGGATTTCTGCCCCTGCCTGGTTTATGCTGATAAACACGCCGTCTTCTGTAGGTTCAGATTGGTACACGCCTTCCTTCACAGAGTTAAATAACTCCCGGTACCGCTTCTCCGATTCCGCAATCTCCCTCGTCTTCTCATCCAGAGATTTTGCCATAATATTAAAGGAGTTTGCTAAAATCCCAATTTCATCGTCTCTCTTTATGTCTACACTTTGGGCTAAGTCTCCTAAGGCAATTTTTTTCGTTACTTCCGTTAGCCGAATGATGGGCGTGGAAGTCTTTTTGCCTATAATATATGCTACAAACACGATAGGAATCACGAGAATGATTAATACGGAACTTACGATATAATTAAGGTTATATGCCGGCCCATACCCTTCATCTTTGTCTATTTCCGCCATAACACCCCAATTATATTCAGGCAACCAGCGCCATACGCCCAGCACGGTGGTACCCCGGTAATCTTTATAGCCCTTTGCATCAAAACCATTGATGCCGGCAACACACTGTTTAACACCATTGGTTAATTCGCCCGTTTCCCGGTTGATCAACGCCAGCTCTAAAGCACACCTTCGTTTTACCAATCCTATGTCCCTGAGCTGCTGCGCGAACCGTGACTCGGTTATCATATAACCATCTTTATTTATCAGATATGTCTCACCTGTTGTTCCCAATTTCAGACTCAGCATAAGGTTGTTGAGGGCATTTGCGTCTACACGGATGATAATGGCGCCGACAATCATTCCATCCCTATCCCTTAATGGCGTTGAAACAAACATGGTAGGCATGCCAGGTTCCTTTTCTCCGAATTCATTAATCAGTGGGATTTCAGAATGGACAATACCTGATACATAGGTATTCCCCTGGAGCGCTTGTTGAAAGTAATCCCTTTGAGAAATGTCATGTCCCACTCTTTCTTCCGCAGTGGCAACGGTTATCATCCCTGTGTTATCACTGATAAGTATCCCTTTGTAGCCGTATTTGTATTGTATTGATTTTAAATATTTGACGACATACGGGTAATCTTCGTCATGCTCGTTTATTTTTGCGCATTTGGTCATAAAGGGATTTTCAGCAATTACACCGGCATTTTTGACTCTCTCCTGTACCCAATTCGTTACCAATTCTGCCTGTTTATGCCCGATACCGTCAAGGTTTCGTATAAGTATCTCCTGAAGATCAGACTGTACCTTCGGATAGGCGACGATCCTCAATAGAACAAACGGTAGCAACGTAAATGCAATGAGCAAAAAAATGAGCCGACTTTTAATCGAGATGTACATCTTTTTCTCCTTTCATGAGGCAAAATTTACTCGACTAGTATACCTACTGGCTTGAGGAGAGTAAATCAAAAATAATTTTCTGCTCATTCATAGGAGAAATAGTAAAGATGGGCAGCTTGTACACTTTAGGCAGGAATTTTACACGTCTCAGTTTCGGAATCTTGATGTATAGGAATTTCAAACCGGTTTTTCCCCTCTAAAAAGAGGGGATAAAGGGGTGTGTAAATCTTCCAAAACACACCCCCCAGCCCCTCTTCCTAGAGCTTACTGTTGGACAAAATTTGGCTGGACAAAATAAATATTTTATATCAA
>CAZBCT010000069.1:0-16231 GCA_964490485.1 uncultured Candidatus Brocadia sp.
CATAGATGATGCCAACAATCGCCATCCATGAAATTACCGGGATGAAGACATGGCTCGCCTCCGGGAACAGGGGTAGGCAGAACCGCACAAAGCCATACGTTCCCATTTTTAAAAGCACCCCGGCCAGGATTACGCTGCCGGCGGTGGGCGCCTCCACATGGGCGTCCGGGAGCCATGTATGAAAGGGAAACATTGGGACTTTGATAGCAAAGGCAAAGGCAAAGGCAAGGAACAGCCAGAATTGAACGGCAAACGAGAGTTCGAGCCGGTAAAATTCCAGAAGATTAAAAGTATATTCACCCGTGGCGCGGTGATTTAAAAAGTACAGGGCAATAATAGCCAGGAGCATGAAGACGCTGCCGGTCATGGTATAAATGAAGAACTTTACCGCTGCATAAATCCTTCTTGGCCCGCCCCAGATGCCAATGAGGAGATACATGGGAATCAGCATGAGTTCCCAGAATACGTAAAACAGAAACAGGTCCAGCGAGATAAACACGCCGATCATACCCGTCTCAAGCACGAGCATGGCGATCATGTATTCCTTTATATGTTTCGTAATATGCCATGAGGCCAGGATGGCGATAGGCATTATAAAGGTCGTTAATAGTATGAGAAAAAGGCTTATTCCGTCTATGCCAACATGGTAATGGATTCCAAAAGAAGGTATCCACGGCAATTTTTCGACAAACTGCATCTCATACGCATGGGCATTGAAATTGAAATACAAGGGAAGGGAGAGCACAAATACCACGATGGAAACCAGCAGGGTGGTAATCCTGATCAGTTCCCCTCTTCTTGAATCCATACTAAGGATAAAAAACACCCCGATGACCGGAAGAAAGGTTATGAGTGAAAGTATAGGCATAGAGATTTCGTTTTTTTTAAATGAGGCTGGGTTTTAAAAGATAAAGACCCAACAATTTTTTTACCCACCCCTGAATCCCCTCCCCGGAGGGGGCTTCTCAAATTCCCCTCTTGAGAGGGGTAGGGGTGTGTTTATTCATAGCATAACTGAAAAAGTTTGAAATTCCTAAACGTTAACCGTTAAATTTTCCGGTGGGCATTGCCCACCCTGCTTACTTACCAAATACAGCAAGCACAATAATAAAGATACAGCCGACGACAATATAAAAGGCGTAATTCCGTATATATCCCGTTTGTAAGAGGCGCAGGATATTGCTAATTCCCCCCACAAGACGGGCGATGCCGTTTACCGAACCATCGATCATCCTGACATCAATCCCTTTCCACAATACCTGGGTTGATATCTTTTTGATTGGGTTTACGAAAACAGCATCATAGATTTCATCGATGTAATACTTGTTCAACAAAAGCTTATGGATAAACCGGAACCGCTCTGCCAGCCTTTGGGGTAGTCCGGGCTTTTTAATATACATCTGGTATGCAAGAAATATCCCGGCAATGGCGATAGCTGTTGAAACGGCCATCATCAGATAGGGAAGCCATGCGCCGTGGTGCCCGCCGGATTCTACCCCTGAAATTTCAGCATGTCCGTGTCCACCGAATACGGGAGACAAAAAGTGGTTTATGGCACTTGCACCGGGAATACCAAGAAATCCGCCAACAAAGGAAAGCCCTGCAAGCACGGTCAGGGGAAGAGTCATATTTCTCGGAGATTCATGGAGATGCTCCATAGCATGGTGATCCACCCGGGATTCGCCATGGAAAGCCATAAAGAGCAAGCGGAACATATAAAAAGCCGTTAACAGGGCTGCGAAAGCCCCAATCGACCAATAGATGAAATTCCCGCGGACAAGCGCTTCTAATAAAATTTCGTCTTTGCTGAAGAATCCTGCAAATGGCGGAATACCCGCAATGGCAATTGTACCGATCAAAAAGGTTTTGTACGTGGTGGGAATGTGTGATTTCAGACCACCCATCTTCCTCATGTCCTGTTCGCCGGACAAGGCATGAATGACACTCCCTGAACCAAGAAACAGCAAAGCCTTGAAAAAGGCATGGGTCATCAGGTGAAAGACACCCGCCGTGAATGCACCCACACCGCAGGCCAGGAACATGTAACCGAGCTGGCTAATGGTAGAATACGCCAGCACCCGCTTGATATCGTTTTGCACAAGGCCGATGGATGCTGCAAAGAGCGCTGTTGCTGCGCCAATACTGGCCACCACGGTCATGGTAAACGGGGAGAGCGTATACAGGATGTTACACCGGACGATCATATAAACACCTGCCGTCACCATGGTTGCTGCGTGGATAAGTGCGCTGACTGGCGTAGGGCCTTCCATGGCGTCGGGCAACCAGGTATATAGGGGTATCTGAGCTGATTTACCCGTTGCTCCCATAAATAATAGAAGGGTGATCATAGTTATGGCAAAGTTGCCTGCCTCAAAATTTTCGTGTGAAGCAGCGCGGAATACCTCCGTAAAATCGATACTGTGAAAGGTCAGAAAGATAAGCATAACGCCAAGGGCAAAGCCAAAATCGCCGACCCGGTTCACAACAAAGGCCTTTTTCGCGGCATTTGAGGCCGATTTTTTTTCAAACCAGAACCCAATGAGCAGATAAGAACATAGCCCAACTGCCTCCCATCCAATAAACATGAGAAGGAAATTATTGCTGAGCACCAGCAATAGCATGGAGAAGGTGAACAGATTCAGGTAGCAAAAATAGCGGTGGTACCCCTTATCGTGATGCATGTAGCCAATCGAGTAGATATGGATAAGAAATCCGACACCGGAAACAGTCAGAATCATAAGGGTGGACAATGGATCCACCTGCAAAGCTGCCAGCGACCGGAACGAACCTGATTCGATCCAGACGAAGAGGTGTTTTTCAAACAATCGTTCTTCAGGCGGCAACAGCAGAAGCCCGCAAAATACCAGGATTGAAACAAGGAACGACAGGCCAATTGCCCCGCAGGCAATGTATCCGACGGTTTCCTTGCGCAGTCTTTTCCCTGCAAGGCCGTTAATAGCTGTCCCGATTAACGGGAATAACAAGATCAGTGCTACAAGATCGAGCATGGAATTCCTACCATTTCATGATATTGATGTCATCAATGTTTACGGTTTCTTTATTTCTGAATACGGCCACAATGATTGCCAGGCCAACGGCAGCTTCGGCGGCGGCAACGGTCATGGTAAAAAACACGAACAACTGTCCCTGCATGGAATGGAGGTAATGTGCGCATGCCACAAAGGACAGATTCACTGCGTTTAGCATGAGCTCGATGCACATGAAGATGATAATGGCATTCCTTCGTATCAGGACACCGATAACGCCCACGGTAAACAGGATTGCGCTCAATACCAGATAATGCGTGATCGTAATCATCTTATAATTTCCTCTTTGCCAGCATAATAGCGCCAATAGCCGCTACAAATAATAAAATGGAGGTTATCTCAAACGGCAGCAGATAATCCGTGAATAACAGATTCCCAATGAGTTTTGTATTTCCGATGCTTTGGACATACGCCGTCGTGTATTGATCCTGCTTCCCCTGCAGGAGTTTCGATCTGATAACGATGCAGATGACGGTGAACAATGCAATCCCCATCAGAATCGCAGGTATCCTTTGAAAGGGTATTGCATTCCTTGCCTCCTCCTTTATGTCAAGGTTTAACAGCATAATAACGAAGAGGAAGAGCACCATGATGGCGCCGGCATATACGATGATCTGGACTGCAGCAACAAACTGCGCCTCAAGCAATATATAGAGGACGGCAAGAGAGACCATCGTCTGAATAAGGTATAAAGCGCCAAAGACCGGGTTTTTCTCAAAGATAAGATAAACCGCCGTAGTTACCGTAATCGCAGCTACAATATAAAATAAATATTCTGACATATCCTAACCCGAATAAGCCGGAAAAGACAAAATCCGAAACACGAAGTTCGTGTGTCAACCCTAACAGGGTTAATTTTAATGTACAGGAATTTCAATCTTTTGTGATTCCCCTCTAAAAAGAGGGGATTAAGGGGTGTGTAAATATTCCACAACACACCCCCGGCCCCTCTTGATAGAGGGGAGCTTAAAGTCGCTGCCGAAGGCAGCTTAATTCATTCATAATTTTTACCAAAAATGTCAAACGTATCTTTGGAAGATAGTGTTATTACCATAGGTAAATTTTACCGTGGTAAATTTCTCTTCCTCGTGAGATCTAATAATCGTTCCTTATCAAAGACGTCTTTATTCTCATACGTTGCCAGTTCAAAGGTGTCCCGCAGAATGATAGCCCGTACCGGACATGCCTCTTCACAAAACCCGCAGAAGATACAACGAAAGGCATCCAATTCATAGGTTTTTGGATATCTCCGGTGCGTTTCATCCTCTGCCCCCTCAACGGTAATGCACTGCGAGGGACAAACTTTGGCGCACAATCCGCATGCAACACACTTTTCCCTGCCGTCTTTTCCGATCTGCAGTTCCGGCAACCCCCGGAACCTCGTGGAAAGTTTTGGCCGTTCTTCAGGATAGAGTTCTGTTGCGCATGTCTTCGGATTGAGAAATCGCCGGAGGGTGAGCGCTAAACCTTTCAATAACGGTAAAATCATATTATCCTTTAATGACCATAATGAGGCCGGTGATCAAGATGTTGAGAAGCGAAAGAGGTAACAGGAATTTCCAGCCAAAATGCATTAACTGGTCGTATCTGAGCCTGGGAAAAGTCGACCGTATCCAGATAAAGAAAAATAGGCACCCTGACAACTTGAGCATAAACCATACTACCGGAGGCAAAAATGGCCCCTGCCATCCGCCCAGGAAAAAGGTTACTGCAATGGCAGACACGGTGATCATATTGGCGTATTCAGCCATGAAAAACATGGCAAATTTCATGCTGCTGTATTCGGTATGGTACCCTGCCACAAGCTCTGACTCCGCCTCCGGCAGGTCAAACGGACACCGGTTAACCTCTGCTATAGCGCTCGTGAAATAGATAAAAAAGCCGACGGGTTGTAAAATAATATTCCACAGTTTTGCCTGGGCATTGACGACATCCACCAGACTCAACGACTCAGTCAGCATGACTACCCCGATCAGTGACAGCCCAAGGGTGAGTTCATAGCTGATCATCTGTGCTGCAGACCGTATTCCGCCCAACAATGAGTATTTGTTGTTTGATGCCCATCCGGCCATGACAATACCATAAAGACCCAGGGACGATACGCCAAAAATATAAAGGAATCCGATATTGATATCGGTGATTACCAGGTCTACGTTGTACCCAAAGATCTGTACTTTGTCGCCAAAAGGAATAACGGCAAAGGTAAGCATTGAGGGGATCACGGCCATGGCGGGAGCCACTATAAAAAGGAGCTTGCTCGCCTTAGCCGGAATGATGTCTTCCTTGAATAAAAGCTTTATGCCGTCAGCAATGGGCTGCAATAAGCCATGAGGCCCGACGCGCATCGGCCCAAGACGGACCTGCATGTGCGCCATAATCTTTCTTTCGAGCCAGATCATAGAGATGATCATAAGCTGGACCACGCCGAATACCAGCAAGATCTTAATACAGGCAATAACGAGATAAGCAAATAAATCTGTATTCATTAGCTGACGTTCGCCTCATTCCGGTGCATTCTTTGACCGCAACACTCCAATATCCCTGTTGTTTCAACAATGACATCTATCTGCTGCCCGCACACGTTACACTGGAACTTTACTCCACCTTCAGGTTTATGATGAACTGCAGTCCACGTGGCCATCATCCCCTTGTCACCTACGGAACGCATTTCCTGACCACAACATACCAGCACTCCGAAACCCTCTTTCGTAACGACCACTTTTTGTCTGCAAATCTCGCAAAAATATGTTTGTCCTTTTTTTGCCATACTCTTACCCTCGCATATCCATGATTCTACACTGCTTCTTTATAGATTTTAACAGGGGTATATACCTTATTGCGGAGCAGATTGACTGGCATCCACTCATAGTCTTCCGGAATAAAAACGAGCCCTTCGGGTAGCTTGTCCGTAACCTTTGCCTTGAGTTTTACCTTGTTTTGCATGGATTCAATCGTAACCGCATCTCCACTCCCGACACCTATCTCTTGCGCGGTGTTTGTATTCATCTCCACAAAACATTCCGGAGCGATTGAGATAAGCGCCTTTGAATGTCGGGAAAAAGTGCCGTGATGATTCAGGCTGGCGCCGACAAGCAAGAGGTACGGGAAATCCTTTCTCCTAACCATGGTTAAAGGTGCAGACTGAACCATCTCAAAGCTATATGGTGTTGGGGTATTCTTATCATAAAAGGAAGATATCCACTGAAATTCTTTTCTCTTCAAACGGTAATAACTAATACCTGCGTAAACAGGCGACAAACTTCCGATTTCATGCAAAATTTCCTTTGCAGAAAGATAACGAAAATGATGTCCCATCTTTTTTGCAAGTTCGCAAATGATTTGCCAGTCTGGCCTGGCTTCTCCCACAGGTTGAATTGCCCTGTTCAATCGCTGTACGGTCATCGCCATATTGGTAAAGGTTCCATCCTTTTCAGCAAAGGTAACCGTTGGAAGAACGACATCTGCCAGTTGCGCGGTTTCTGTCAGGAAGGTATCCTGGACAACCATAAAATCTATCTTTTTGCATGCCTCCCTGATATCCTTTCCGTAGGGATAGGTCACGATGGGGTTTTCTCCCATAATGTAAAATGCTTTTAATGTGCCACCGAGGGCACGATCGATAATACTCGCAGCGTCTTTTCTGAAAAGATGCTCCGGCAGTTTTACGCCCCATATTCTTTCGACTGCTTCTTTATGGGATGCATGGTTGACATCAAGATATCCCGGGAGGAAATCAGGAACAACCCCCATATCGTTCACCCCCTGAGAGTTGTTATGGGATCTTGAGAACAGGACTGAAGTCTTGTCTTCGCCGTTCATTCCGTGATAAGCGGTATTGATCAGCGCGCAGAGATTCAGCAAGGCTTTTATCGTAACCTCACCCGACGAGTCTTCTTCAATGTCCTTACCACAGATGATAATACATTTTCCCGGCTTTGTTAAGAGTCGCGCTGCATTTCTTATAGATTCCTCAGGAACGCCCATTTGTTGAGACGCATCCCCGATCGTGACCGTGCTTAACGAGGAGCGCAATTCATGAAAATGGTTTGTTGCGATTTCCGCTTTTGTTACATCAACGAGGCCTTCATCGATAATGACTTTAATCAAGGCGTTCATTAATAATGTCTGGCTTCCTAACGTGTAGAATAGCCGGATATCATTTTTGGCGGTACTATTAAATTGAACATTTCTCACATTGGCAATAATGAGATTTGCATTGTTCAATCGTATGGCTTTTCTGGCCATACTGCCGGCCACGGGATGGGCATCCGTTACATCGGCTCCAAAAAAGAACAGGGTGTCCGCACGCTCGAGTTCTTTGAGTGACGGTGTTGCCATGCCATGCACAACGGCCTGATAAATCATCCGGTTGAGATAGGGTGTCTTTAAATTCGACATGTTGTCTATGGCGTTCGTTCCCAGGACAGACCTGCAGAATTTCTGGAAGAGGTAGTTGTCTTCGTTGGTGCATTTTTCAGAACCAAGCCCGCCAATTGATTGTCCGCCATGTTCCGTGATAATCTGCTGAAACCGTTTTGATACGTAGTCAAGAGCGTCATGCCAGGAAGCCGGATACAATTCGCCGTTTTTTCTAATCAACGGGGTCTTTAACCGTTCAGGAGAATGGATAAATTCGTGACCAAATCTGCCTTTAACGCATAAGTTTCCTTCGTTAATTCCTAACCGGTCATTTGATACGATGCGTCGCACGTCATCCGTCTTTGTATTTACAACGACCGTGCAGCCAACAGAACAGTAAGGACAAATCGTTGGTGTGCTGGCGAATTCCCATGGCCTGCCCCTGAATCCCAGGGTTCTATCCTGCCATGCGCCGGTCGGGCATACGGCAACGCAACCACCACAAAAGCTACACTCCAGCGGCCTGTCAAAGGCGGTGCCAATGACCGTTTTAAAGCCGCGGTTCTGGAAATCGATGGCGCTATTCCCTTCGATCTCTTTACAGGCGCTTACACATCGGCCGCACAAAATGCACCGGTTGCGATTCAATTCCAGGACGGGATTATCCCGGATCACCGGCTGGTGCATTCTCACCGTCCTGAATCTGCCCGGGGCTAAATTCATTTCATAGGTAATATTTTGCAGACCGCATTCACCTGATTTATCGCAGGTTGGGCACGAGAGTTCGTGATGAGCCAGCAAATATTCCATAACTGATTTGCGATATCGGATTACTCTTGGGGTATCTACTTTTACAATCATTCCTTCTGACACGGGGTGCGCACAGGCGAACCGGTGACCGGTTCTTTTCCGTTCCGTGACCTCCACGTAGCAGAGCCTGCAACCCCCGAATTGTGAGAGTTTCGGATGATAACATAGGCCGGGGATGTAAATATTATTATCCAGGGCTGCCTGAAAGACATTCGTGCCTTCCGGGGCGCTGATGGGTTTATCATTAATAACAAGATTTATGATATTCATTTTATTGCCAGAAAATTACATTTTTCGTAACAGAGATTACACTTAATGCATTTACTCTTATCAATAAAAGCAGCTTCAGTTGTGCTGCCACTGATCGCCTTAACAGGACAATTGCGAATACATGCCTGACATTTGGTGCATTTTTCCGGAGTAACTTCATACTTATGAAGGGCGACACAGGTGGCGGTCGGACACGTCTTGTCGCGGATGTGCGCCAGGTATTCATCTCGAAAATACCGAATGGTAGATTTTACCGGATTGGGGGCAGATTGTCCAAGTCCGCAAAGGGACATTACCTTCATCTCGTCGCTCATTTGTTCCAGCACTTCCAGGTCTTTCTCCTCCCCACCGCCTACGGTAATGCGGGTAAGGATATCCAGCATAAGGGTAGTTCCAATCCTGCAGGGTGGACACTTCCCGCAGGATTCATTGGCACAGAAATTCATAAAGAAACGGGCCAGCTCTACCATACAGGTGGTGTCGTCAACGACCACAAAACTTCCGGACCCCATCATGGCGCCGGCGCCAACAAGCGATTCGTAATCGATGGGTGAATCCAGGAGCGACTCAGGGAGACAACCGCCAGAAGGCCCCCCGATCTGCACAGCCTTAAATTTTTTCCTCTTCGGAATTCCACCGCCCATGTCGAAGACAATCTGCCTGATCGTCGTGCCCATAGGGACCTCCACGAGTCCGGCATTCTTTATCTTGCCGGTCAGGGAAAAGATTTTTGTCCCTTTGCTGTTTGCAGTGCCAATTTTGGAATACCAATCGGCGCCTTTGGTAAGAATAAAGGGTACATTGGCAAAGGTCTCTACATTGTTAAGGCACGTAGGCTTGTCCCATAATCCTGCCTCTACTGATTGCGGGGGTCTCGTACGTGGCATGCCCCGCTTGCCTTCAATGGAATTTTGCAGTGAGGTTGATTCGCCGCAAACAAAGGCGCCCGCCCCTTCTTTTATCAGAATTTCCAGATTATAGCCTCTGTTCAGGATATTTTTCCCCAAAAATCCGTGCTTTTTGGCCTCTTCGATCGTATGTTTTAGTCGTTTCACCGCCAGAGGATATTCTGCACGAACATAGATGTAGCCGCTCGTGGCGTTGATAGCATATCCGGCAATGATCATACCCTCTAAGACGGCGTGGGGGTCTCCCTCCATAAGGCTTCTGTCCATAAAAGCCCCCGGATCGCCTTCGTCGGCATTGCAGAGGACAAATTTTTCGTCAGCAGAATACTTGGCGCACGATGCCCATTTTTCACCCGTTGGAAAACCACCGCCGCCACGGCCCCTGAGACCCGATTTGCTTATTTCATCAATCACCGCCTTCGGCGTCATAGTCTTGAGCGCTTTTTCGAGCGCCGCGTACCCGCCGCGTGCAATATATTCATGAATACTATCCGGGTCAATATATCCGCAATTCCGGAGGATGTATTTTTTCTGACCCTTGTTCATTTCGATGTCGTCAAAAAAAGGCAATCCCTCGTACGGGGCAGCGGTTTTATCATCCAGAGACATCTGCGCCATAACCAATTTTTTTACCGCCTCCCCCTTCCCGACATGTTCTCCCACTATTTCAGGGACCATCGAGGTTTTTACATTGCCGTAGGTGACACGGGTGCGTCCAGGGAAAAGCACGTCTACGAGCACTTCGTAGGCGCACATACCAATACAGCCGGTATGCACAATGTCTGCCTCAAGTTTCTGCTTTTCCAGCTCGTGCTCAATGCTTTTCAGTACATTTCTAGCGCCTGCGCCTAAGCCGCAGGATGCCATACCGACGATGATCTTTGGCTTGTGTACCTTCAATTTTTGCTGGTCAATGGTGTCCATTACTTTATCTTATGAGGAAATTCCCGCTCCTTTTATTTCTTTTATGACCGTACCAACCGTATCGGGCGCTAGTTTCCCATGGAGATCTTCATCCACCATCATGACAGGCGCCAGGGAACAAGCGCCCAGACAGGCAACTTCTTCCAGGGTAAAAACATTGTCTTTCGTTGTCATACCGGTCGAAACCTCCAGGGTTTCACTAATTTTTTGCAGCACCTTTTTTGCTCCTTTCACATGGCATGCCGTTCCGCAACAAACCTTGACAATGTGCTGCCCGCGCGGTTTTAAATGGAATTGTGCATAAAAAGTTGCTGCTCCAACGATTTCGTGGACGCTTATCCGCAATCTTTCCGCAATCAGGTCAACAACCGGTTCCGGCAGATACCCAAAATGTCCCTGTACTGCCTGCAAAACAGGAATGAGCGCACCTCTGGCATTTTTATATTTCTCCAGCACCGCTTCTATCTTTGAAAGATCCAGGGTTTTATTTTGCGCAGACTCGTTTTGCATGGTATTCATGGCAAATCTTGTGTTAACGATCAATTTCTCCTAAAACGATGTCAAGACTTCCAATCGTTGCAACAACGTCGGGAAGCAGGCGGCCCTCTACCATCTTGGGTAATGCTTCGAGATTGACAAACGAAGGCGGCCGTATTTTGAGACGGTAAGGATGGCTGGAGCCGTCGCTTACCAGATAAAAACCCAACTCACCCTTCGGCGCCTCAATGCTGGCGTAGACCTCTCCTTTTGGCGGATGGATGCCGTCCGTGATCAGTTTAAAATGAGTGATCATCGACTCCATATTCGTTTCAACGTCCTCCTTCGGAGGCAGGGTAACGTTCGGTATCCGGGCAAGACAAGCTCCTTTGGGGAGGATGTTGAGCGCCTGATGAACGATCTTGTTGCTCTGGCGCATCTCTTCGATTCGGATACGATACCGATCATACACATCGCCATTCTTACCCAAAGGAACGGTAAAATGGTATTTGTCATACTGGGAATAGGGTTCTGCCTTTCTGATATCCCAGTTGACTCCCGATCCCCGCAAACTCGGTCCACTGAGACCATAATCAATGGCATCTTCAGCAGAAATAATGCCCACGCCAACCGTCCGTTTTTTCCATATGGGATTCTCCGTCAGGAGCGTCTCGTATTCGTTAATACGGGCAGGAAATTCCATAACAAATTTGTGGACCTTCTCGGTGAATCCGCCGGGCAAGTCGCGCGACACGCCGCCCACCCGGATATAGGAAGTATGCATCCGCGCCCCTGCAACCAGTTCAAAGATATCATAGATTGCCTCACGTTCTCTGAAACAATAGAAGAATACGGTCATCGCGCCAATGTCAAGCGCATGGGTTGCAAGCCACAACAGGTGGGAGGCAACCCTCGTGAGTTCGCAAAGAAGCACACGGATGTGTTGTGCCCTTTCCGGGGCTTCAATGCCAAGCAGTTTCTCAACCGTAAGGGCATATGCCAGATTGTTTGAGAAAGGGGCTACATAATCCAGCCGGTCGGTGAGAGGAATGCACTGATGGTATGTTCTGTATTCAGCAAGTTTTTCAACACCCCGATGGAGGAATCCAACATGCGGCACAGCCTTTGTGATCATTTCACCGTCCAGTTCCAGCAAAAGCCTTAAAACACCATGCGTACTTGGGTGTTGCGGCCCCATATTGATCGTCATCAGATGGGTCGTTGTTGTTGCTGCTGAGGTCACGGTCACGCCCCACCCTTTCGATAAATATCCCGGAGTGTGGCTGGCTGTCTTCCGTCTAAAGGATAGTCTTTCCGTAAAGGATATCCTTCAAAGTCATCAGGGGTGAGTATCTTTCTCAGGTCAGGATGCCCCTCAAACGTAACGCCAAACATATCGTAGGTCTCTCTTTCGTGCCAATTTGCCGTCTTCCAGACACCGGTTACTGTTGGCAGAGATGGAGCGTCTGAGGAAACAGGAGCCTTGAGGCGCAGGCGATGATTTTTTGAGAGAGAATAGAGATGGTATACAACCTCAAAAACGTTGTCGGTTTCAACCCGGTCAACTCCACACAGATCCGATAGAAAATTAAAATCAAGTTCTTCGTTTTCTTTCAGGAACCGGGCAATTTCAGCGATAGCGTCTTTTTGCACGGTAAGGGTTAATTCATTACGAAAAATATTGGTACCCGTAACTGTTTCGGGAAATCTTGTTTTTATGAATGTAGCCATTGCTTCATTATCCATCGGTATTCACAACGCTTCCTTATTAATCTTTTTTTGTATTTCCATAATGGCGTGGATCAACGCCTCTGGTCTGGGCGGGCATCCGGGAAGATAAACATCAACCGGTAAGACCTGATCCAGGCCTTGAACAACGCTGTAGGTGTTGTATACACCACCAGAGACCGCACAGGCGCCCATGGCGATAACCCACTTCGGCTCTGGCATCTGGTCATAAATTTTTCTTGCTACGGATGCCATCTTGTAGGTAAGCGTACCGGCGACGATCATCAAATCTGACTGCCGCGGCGAAAAGCGGAAAACTTCCGCGCCAAAGCGCGCAAGATCGTACCGGGGCGCAACCACCGCCATCATTTCTATGGCACAGCATGCGAGACCAAAAGGCATGGGCCAGAGAGAAGACCCGCGTGCCCAGTTTATCATGGCAGTTAAGGTCGTCGTAAGAATATTATCACCGAGGTGACTTTCTAATCCCATTCCAACCCCCCTTTTTTCCAGAGATAAAAATAGCAGACGAGGAGTATGCCAAGAAAGATGAGCATTTCGATAAAACCAAAGAGCTTGAGCGACTTAAATGCCACTGCCCAGGGATAAAGAAAAATCACTTCAATGTCAAAAATAACAAACAGCATGGCAATGAGATAAAACTTTACCGAAAAACGCTCCCGCGCAGAACCTACCGGGTCAATGCCACACTCATACGGCGAGAGTTTTTCGGCAGTAGGTTTGTGCCTTCCCAAAATAGCTGAAAGCCCTATGTTGGTTACAGCAAATCCTGCAGCGACAATAAATAAAATTAGTATAGGCAAATATTGTATCATTACTATGCGATTATAGAGATATTTATTCAAAAGTCAAAGAGATTTACACAAGACAATCCTTTGCATGATAACAGAAAGATATATTCAAACGGTTCACCCCATGTGACTTGGAAATTTAATAGAGAAACGCCCTGTTATTCATGAAAATTCGTAACAATTTTGCTTTTTGAAAAATTCCAACAATAACGATGTTTGCCTCGCTGTGTAGGGGCGAAGCATTTGCTGGTTTGGGCATGAACGCATTTATGCCGATTACAGCAAATGCTTCGCCCCTACTTCTTCAAAAAACTAAATCGTTATGGAAATTCACATTTTTGCTAATGGTAAAATAGACACTTCTCCATAATGGAGTTGACAGGGTAATGCAGTTATTATATAAATGTGGGATGAACACCGTATATCACTTAGATCTTAACAGAGAAAAGATACAAGGAGCAAAGATGGCACTGCTCCCTGGCGACCCTTTCAGGTCTCAAATTATTGCAGAAACCATTTCAGGGATTTATGGAACGGGTAATAAAAAATTGGCCTGGAAGAGGGAGTTCTGCACTTATCTGGCTGAGATCAAGGGAGCGCCTCTCCTTGTTACATCTACCGGTATCGGAGGCCCCTCAGCATCGATAGCCATTGACGAACTGGCGCAACTGGGCATAGGCGCATTTATCCGGGTGGGGACAACCGGAGCCATCCAGGAGGATATCAATATTGGTGATGTCATTATTACTTCAGGTTCTGTGCGTCTTGATGGGGCTTCAACCCATTATGCGCCAATCGAATATCCCGCGGTAGCTCATTACGAAATTCTCAATGCCCTCATTGAAGGGGCAAAAAAGACAAAGGTGCGGTACCATGTGGGCGTGACGGCATCTTCTGACACCTTTTATCCCGGTGAGGAACGATACGATTCATTTTCAAAATATGTCCTGAGGAGGTTTCAGGGTGCTACGAAAGAATGGCAGCGCCTCCATGTCTTGAACTACGAGATGGAATCATCAACCGTCTTAACCCTTACCGCTTCCATGGGTCTCAAAGGCGGTTGTGTAACAGGCGTGGTAAATCGGGTTGGCACAGGGGATATAACAAAAGAGTTCCTTAAGGCCGGGGAGGAAAATGTTATACGGGTTGCCATAGCCGCAGCAGAGTGCTTGATATAAGTATGTCCTGCCAAACAACCATTCAATTCCTTCATAAAGTTGTCACGGGCAGGGATGTTACTCTGAATAATATTGGGGTGTATTTTCAAGAAATTACCAATCAGTTTTGCCGTCCCATCAGGGGAACCATCATCAACGATAATAATCTCGGCATTGAAATTATGCTTCGAAATTTGATGAGTTACCTTCTCAAAAAAATGATAATGGTTTCTTTCTTAATTATAGGATAGATTTGTAGCATTTTTTATTCGTTGTTGTAAATATTTTCGTAACAATTTAGTTTTTTGAAAAAGTTGGGGCGAAGCATTTGCCCGTTTGGGTATGAATGCATGTATGCCAATTATAGCAAATGCTTCGCCCCTACACGGCGCGGTAAACATCGCTATTATTGGAATTTTTCAAAAAAACTAAATTGTTACATATTTTCTTATTTTAGAATGGCTGCAGATTGTTATTATCCAGGTGTTGTCACCTGGCCCATGTCGCGCTGTTACCGATCATGACAGGAAAGCTCCCGCATTGCGAATATCGCACTGGAAAGATATCCAACCTTCGCGGCCAGGAAAAGAAGTCTTGGTTATCATTCCGGAAGCGATATGCCCCGACTCCTTGAGAAGCTCTCCAAGAGGAACGAACGATATGCCCCATTCTTCAGCAGCCTCAAGAAAGTCCGCGAACAGCGTAGCGCAGGCGATGCCTTCGACTTCGGCGTGTATGGTCAGGACATTCAGTCCGCCGGGTTTGATCTGCGAAAGCATGAACTCGTTATAGTTAGCAGGGGTGATGCCATTCTTGCCAATGACCTCGTCATAGGTCGGCAGCGTGACGGGTATCTGTGGTTGCGAGAGCGTTTTGTCACTCACAACAGGCCGGAAGATGCTGTTGCCCCGGCAGTCGCTGTTATACACGAATGGGAATTCTGCCTTTGCCAGCAGGACGCTATCCGTGCACTTCCACGCCGGTACAGCCGAGCAGGTCGGCGGAGTACCTGTTATGTTGGCGAGCATGTCAAACCCCTTGCGGAGGACAAGACGGATATCCTCTTCAGTCATAGTATCGATGTAGCCCTGCCATGCCTGATGGTCCCATGCATGCAGACCGATTTCGTGTCCACCCCGGGCGGCGAGGCAAATCTGGGGAGACAGTTTCTTTCCGATGATGGGACCAGGCCAGAAGATGCCTCGAAAGATAATATCCCAGCCATAAAGACTCGCAGCCCGCGTCCGCAACATCTTCCAAAGGAATGCAGGTCTGAACAGCCTCCAGAGATGACGCCCCATGTTGTCCGGGCCTACCGAGAAGAAGAACGATGCCCTGACTGCTCGCTCATCGAAGAGTCTGCAGAGACTCGGGACGCCGAGTCGCGTTCCCCGGAACGTGTCAACATCAACTCTGAGACCAACTTTTGTCGTCACATCTATCTCCAGGGCAACACGGCAGTCCACTCGTTGAGGTTCTCAACCTCAGCCGCCATTGTTCCTATATCTATGTATAGGAATTTCAAACTTTTGTAATTCCCCTCTAGAAAGAGGGGATTAAGGGGTGTGTAAATCTGCCATAACACACCCCCAGCCCCTCTTTTTAGAGGGGAGATTTAAAGTCGTTGCCAAAGGCAACCTAATTTAATATTAAAGAATCTCAGTAACAATTTAGTTTTTTGAAAAAGTAGGGGCGAAGCATTTGCTATCGTTGATATACAGGCATTCGTACACAAGCCA
>CAZBCT010000070.1:0-16218 GCA_964490485.1 uncultured Candidatus Brocadia sp.
CGGTGCGGTAAACATCGTCACTATTGAATTTTTTCAAAAAACTAAATTGTTACAAACTCTCTTTTTCTGCAAATTTTCACAACCCCCTTAGTTCCCCAATTAACAAAGGGGAATTCAAAGGGTTGTCACCCTTAGGTAAGAGAGCCCTGGTGCGGCGTTGTACAACTATCCGCCTAATCTTCTAACGTAGAAATGTCTCCTGTAGGCAATCCAAGGTCCCTTGCTTTTAATAACCGCCGCATAATTTTACCACTGCGGGTTTTTGGCAAATTGGTACAAAATTCGATTTCTCTCGGGTACGCGTGTGCTGCCAACCGATGTTTGATAAAGACTTTTATCTCTTCTTCCAGTTCCTTTGACGTTGTGAACCCTTCACGGAGCACCACAAACGCCTTGATAATCTCTCCTCGTTCTACATCCGGCTTACCAATCACGCCTGCTTCCGCTACCGCCCTGTGTTCGAGCAAGGCGCTTTCTACCTCAAAAGGCCCTACTCTGTGTCCGGATGTATTAATGACATCGTCTGCCCTTCCTACAAACCAGAAATATCCATCCTCGTCCCTGTATGCCGTATCGCCCGTTGCATACCACCCATTGATACTAAAATACTCGCTAAACCGTTTTTCGTCACCCCACACGGCCCTCAACATGGAAGGCCACCCTGTCTTTAATGCCAGCAGCCCATGTTGCCCGGATGGCAACTCTATCCCTTTGCCATCAATAATGGCTGCCTGAGTACCCGGAAATGGCTTGCCCATGGAGCCGGGCTTTATCGGCAGGCAGGGATAGTTTGCAATCATAATGGCGCCCGTTTCCGTCTGCCACCAGTTATCATGAATGGGTAAATGATACACTTTTAAGCCCCACCTGATTACCTCTGGGTTAAGCGGTTCCCCTACACTGCAGATATACCGCAGGCTGGTTAAATCATAATTCTTTACAAGATCATCCCCTGCCTTCATGAGCATCCGTAAGGCCGTAGGGGCAGTATACCATACGGTGATCTTATACGTCTGAATAATTTCATACCATTTTGCAGCATCAAAGCGTCCATCATAGACATACGAAGAGATTCCATTCAGCCACGGACCCCATACTCCATAGACAGTTCCTGTTACCCAACCGGGATCGGCGGTACACCAATAAATATCCTCATCCCTCAGGTCCAATACCCATTTCGTGGTAATGTAATGTGAAATCATGTCATTGTGGACGTGGGTTATTCCCTTTGATTTGCCCGTGGTACCAGAGGTATAGAGGATATACAAAGGGTCTTCCAGTTCCATCCGTTCCACCTCAAACCGATCGGATGCATCTTTCATCAGAGTTGCATAGCATACGTCCTTCTCTTCCAACTCATATTCCTTCCGGTAGTTTACCAATACGATACGTTCCAGTTTTGGTAATTCCCACAGCACCATATCGACCCGTTCTTTCAATTCCTGTGTGGTAATCAACACCTTCGCCTCGCTATTCTGTAAACGGTCACGGACGGCATCAGGCCCAAAGGCGGAAAACATGGGCCCGGCAATAGCCCCAAGCTTTGCAATGGCGATGAGACTGATATAGAGTTCCGGCAAACGAGGCAGGAAGATAAAGACGCGGTCTCCTTTTTTTACACCAATCGACCGCAACATATTTGCACACTTATCAGAGAGATTTTTCAGCTCCAGGAAGGTGTATTTCTGACAGGTCCCATCAGGCCCTTCCCAGTATAATGCCACCTTATTCTTTCTCCAGGACTGGGCGTGCTTGTCGATGGCCTCGTAAGCAATATTGATTCTATTCCTGGGATCGTCAGGCAGGGAAAGTTCTTTCTTAACGGCTTCCCACGAAAATTCCTTACAGGTCTGCTCATAATTCACAAGACCCATCACTGGGGGCGCTTTATTTATAATTTCGCCATAGTTCATTGATAACTCATACTCGCCATAAATATTTTTGAGAAAAGGTAACAATTTAGTTTTTTGAAAAAGTAGGGGCGAAGCATTTGCCACTTGGGTATGAACACATCTATGCCAATTATAGCAAATGCTTCGCCCCTACACTGCTATCATTGGAATTTTTCAAAAAACTAAATTGTTACGATAAAAGCAATACAATCTTATATCACTTACATTTATAAGTCAATGAGAAAGGATTTTCTGCTGATTTAAAATGTATTTTTCCTGACATGGCTGATATAATAATTTTATGAATTTAAAATTTAACGATCATCCACTCCCCACACTTCCCATCATGGAAGACCTTCCTATGGACAGGGTCATCGGGATTACGTCGACGATTCCCATAGAAATTGTCTTTGCCGCAGGGTATATACCCATAGATCTGAATAATATCTTCGTCTGCGACGGGCATGCATACAAAATGGTTGAAGATGCTGAATCGGCGGGCCTTCCCAGAAATATCTGCGCCTGGATCAAAGGCATCTATTCGGCAGCCAGGAAATACCATATCCGAAAGGTCATTAGTGTCATCCAGGGAGACTGCAGCAATAATCAGGCGTTGATGGAAATCTTCCAGTCAGAGGATATTGAAACCATACCCTTTGCTTATCCACACGCAAAGAGTGACAGGCGATTCTTGCTCGATCAGTTGATGATGCTTGCGGACGCCCTGGGAGTCGATTATGAAAAGGCGGAAGAGACGAAGAAACGTCTTGACTCTATCCGCTCGAACGTCCATGAAATTGATCGGCGCACCTGGGCAGACAACACCGTAACAGGCGAGGAAAATCATATCTGGACGGTATCTGCCAGCGACCTGATGGGGGACTATACTGTTTTTGAGGAACGTGCTGTAAAATTTTTACAATCCGTGAAAGAGCGTGACCCTATTCAACATGACCTTCGTATCGGCGTTATCGGTATTCCACCCATATGCGAAGACCTCTATCCGTTTCTTTCATCCATCGGGGCCCATGTCGTATTCAATGAGATTCAAAGACAATTCTCTATGCCATACCCAACAAAAACCCTTGTCGAGCAGTACAGTCAATATACCTATCCCTACGACATCTTTTCACGGCTGGAGGATATTCAGCAGGAAATTAAACAAAGGAACATCGCAGGGCTCATTCACTACGTCCAAAGTTTCTGTCACCGGCATATCCACGACAAAATTATCAGAAGGCATGTCCGGTTACCGATTCTCACCCTGGACTGTGACCGCCCCGGGCCGCTCGACGGCGCGATGAAGACCCGTATCGAGGCATTTGTCGAGATGCTGAAATACCATGGATATGAAACACCCGTTGAATCAGAGATGGAAATATCCTGAAAAACAGACATTACCTCAAAAGAGTCCCGGCTTTCAGATTTTATCAGAAAGATAAGGCAGATATCGCCCCGCCAAATCAAAACACGTCCATAGTACGAGGAAAGGCAATCATGTCCCCCCCCCATTAATAATCCGGTCAATGTCACCATTGTTTCATCCATCTGATTCATTCCACATCCGTACAAATCACCCGACATACATCAGAAATACGTGGTAGGCGAGCCTATCCTCCCACCATACTTATTTCCATTAAATCAACGTTGCAAAGATAGCCGCATTACCATACTTCGTATTACTGAAGAAATCGAGGCATCTGCATAATTGAACCATCCAAGAGGCTCATGGCCCGGTATAGACGCCCAGCACCTCCTGATCGGTTAGTGCCCGATTGTAAATGCGGGCATCATCGATGACACCTTTAAAATAGCCTGCGTTCACCCGCGAATACCCTATCCTTATATCAGGATATTTCGTTAGTGGAACTATCGTATTCCCTGCCGGATGGGTTTGTGTACTCACCAGTTGGCCATTCACATACAATCGCTGTTTGCCTGTTGTCTTATTGTAAGTGCCTGTAACATGATACCAACTACCCACCGAGTTCCCCAGGTTAGATCGCGTGACCCTCTGCGTCCTGTTCCCGCCCCCATCCTGCGTCATAAGAACAAAGTCCAGGGTGTTGGGGCTGCCCGATGCAAATCGCACATCAAAACCCTCACGGAGTTGTACATTGGAATTATTCCGGTATCCGCCAAAGACAGCATCGTTCCGCGCCTTATCATTGCCATTCTTTTTAAACCATGCGCACACGGACACCTCGTCGTGATCGCTCCGGGGAATCGACACATAATCATTGGTTCCATCAAATCTCAAACCACCTCCGTATCTCCCAGTCGTCCATTTCGCCCCTCCATTGATTCTTCCATGATTGCCATTGCCTGAGGAATCTCCTGCAATCGTGCCCATGCCCTCATCGAGGTTATATTGCGCCTGCAACTCCGAAGTAAATGCGGTGTATAAGCCCTTCACTTCGTGATCAGCTATAGCTCTGCTATAAAGACGGACGTCATCAATAACTCCGTTGAAATAACCATTATTCACCCGCGAATGACCTATCCTCATGTCAGGGTAAAATGTCAACGGCACGACGGTATTTCCCGCCGGATGAGCTACGGTATTGACCAACTCGCCATTGACATACAACCGCTGTTGACCTGTCGTCTTGTTGTAAGTACCTACGGCATGATACCAGCTCCCCACGGCATTAAGCAAATTCTGCCGGGTCGTTCGCGCTGTCTTTGTTCCGCTTCCATCCTGTGTCATAAGAACAAACTCAAGGGTATTGGGTACGCCTGCAGGAAACCGGAATTCAAGTCCCTGCCGCAGTTGCAGATTTGAATTATTTCTGAATCCACTAAAAATTGCATCATTCCGTCTCTTATCATTAGCGTTTTTATAGAACCATGCGCCAACTGATACCTCTCCATTATTCATGCAAGGGATTGTTACATAGTCATTCACACCATCAAAGCTCAAGCCGCCTCCTTCTTTGCCCGTTTTCCAGGTAGCCCCGTTTATGGTGCCATCATTACCATTGCCAGATGAGTCATTGGCGGTTGATCCGTCTCCTTCATCAAAGGTATAGTGGGCTATAACATCGCTACCTGTGGTAAAACTCCAGGTGTAGTCTGAGGTCATTGCATTGCCTGCTTCGTCCGTTACCCCGGTGGTAATCGATGCCGTATATGTTGTAGAGTAACCCAGTGGCGCCGATGGGGTAAACGTGGCTGTCATATCACTGTAGGCTACCGTTCCATCGATATTGTTGCTACCAGTGCTTACGATAAAGGTGGTGATGTTAATCGTTGCGGCATCCATCGCTTCGCTAAAGGTGGCGGTAATAACTGTGTCAATTGCCACATCCTTCGTATCTTTTGCTGGGCTTGTAGAACTGATTGTGGGTGGTTGAGTGTCTGGTGCTGATGCGGTAGTAAAACTCCTTGTATAGTCAGAAGCCATGTGATTCCCTGCGCTATCCGTGACATCGTTTGTGATAGTAGCTGTATAGGTGGTATCATAGCTCAGATTTGATACTGGCTTAAAAGTTGCCGTCATGGTCGCACTATCATAATCTACTGTACCAGTCACCCCACCCACGGTAAATGTGGCCGTGTTAATGGTCGTGGCATCCATCTCCTCGCTGAAGATGGCGGTAATAACTGTGTCAACTGCCACATCCTTCGCATCCTTTGCGGGGCTTGTAGAACTGACTGTTGGTGGTTGAGTGTCCGGTGCTGGTGCGGTAGTAAAGCTCCATTGATAATCATCGGTCATGGGATTACCCGCTAAATCTCTCACATATTTGGTAATGGTAGCGGTATAATTAGTCAAGTAGTTTAAATTTTCAGAAGGTGTGAATGTGGCCTTTTTGGTCGTATCGTCATAAGTTACCGTACCAGTCACCTTAAATAGCTCAGGCATTTTGTTTATGGTAAGCGTATAATCGCTTATTGTTGACGCATCCATTGACTCACTAAATGTTGCATTAATGGTTGTGTTTACTGACACACCTGTTGCACCAGCGGGTGGATCTGTTGAACTGACCACAGGCGGTGTTGTGTCCGGTGTTGGTGTTGATATTCCATCCTGGGTTACCGTGAAGGTCTTTTCTGCAAGGGTCAGGGTTCCTTTGCGGACATCTGTACCTGTATTTGCTGATACTTTGTAGTGGATTATCTGACTCCCGGTAAAGAAACTACTACCATAATCGTTGAACGTTAACCAGTTTGCATCACTTGATGCCGTCCAAGTGCAACTATTCGATGTTGCAACTACCCCGACAATGTCCTCACCACCACTGGAACTGAAGGTCTTACTGGTTAATGAGAGGGAATACGTGCAGGGAGCCGTCCCCTCCTGAATTACCGTGAAGATCTGTCCTTCAATGGTCATGGTTCCTCTGCGGGTGTCTGCACCTGTATAATCCGATACCGAATAAGAAACCGTCCCATTCCCAGTCCCACTGCTGCCATCAGTGATTGTTATCCAGTCTGTACTACGCTCTGCCGTCCAACTGCAATTGCTCGAGGATGTCGTTACGTCTACCTTATCGCTCCCTCCATTTGAACTGAAAGATTGACTCGTTGATGAGAGAGAATACACACAGCCTACATATACTGCTGTCATGGTATGATCAGCATCCATGGTAACAGTAATTTCTGTGTTAAAACCAGCATTACTCCCATCGCGCTGCCACTTCTGGAAATTGTTGTCTCCCGATGTTGAAGGAGCGGTTAATTTTACTGTTGTACCTTCATAAAAATTTCGATTAAACGGTGTAGTTCCACTACTCTGATTATTATCAACCTCAACGGTAACTTTGACTCCACTACCTGGATTTGAAGACGCTACCGTTAGGGTACGGATTATTACTGGTGCTGGTTTGATCGCCAGACTAAAATCTTTCTCGGAATATAAACTATTAGAACCCGTCACTCGAATACGGAAACTATAGGTACCGTCCGTAGTTGAATTGCCGCTGATCGCTCCGGTACTACTGTTCAAATTTAACCCCGGCGGCAAACTGCCCGACTCAACAGACCAACTGTACGGAGTAATACCTCCAACAACCTGTAATGTCCTGCTATATTCAAAACCCACCATTCCATCAGGTAATGGACTATTTGTGGTAATCGTTGGTGTAAGATCACACGAAATCGTTGCTGATGGAATCTTTTTTAACCAGTTCTGAGCAGACCATCCGATCAGGCAATCGTCCCACTGTATCTTCCACATGGTATAATTTATTTCTTCAATAGTGCAAGTTTGTGGACCATCGATAACCTTCCCAACTGCATCGTCAAAACGGTTTTTCCCAATTAAATGTGGAACATCACACGCATTCGGAGAACGTACTCGCAGGCCAGAAGTTCCCGCATTATAAACCTGAACGAAGTCGCCAATCGCTGATGGAGGAGCTGGTACGGTAACTACAAAAGGCTGGTTGGCCTTATCATTGTACGTATTACCACCCTGATTCGCCTCCTTATTAACATCAAGGATCACCCATACATAGTATATCCCCGATGCGCTCACTCCGGGAATTATCACATCCTGGCTAACCTGATAGGGAGCCCCTTTTGCGATTTTTGGTATTTCGATACTTGCCAATAAGGCGTCATTCACGGTATCGCTACTGCTGGATGCACTCAAACGAATATTGGTACGTGATGGATAGGCTATGTCACCATTGTTACGAATTGTAAAGCTGACCTTTGCGGTTGAACCCGGCTCGCCACTACCGGGAGTAACTGATAAATTCTCTACCACCAAATCTGATGGCAACTGGTCAGCCGGTGCAACATTGATTGGTTTAACTAGGTAATCATAACGAACATGTCCAGTATTATCGGTAGCTATTATTTGAACATAATGTGAACCAATATCGATATCTTCAGGAGTCCAATTAAATGTTGCTGAATTAATATCTATATCTTTACTAGATGATATATTATGTGTTGTTTTTATTTTTTTATGGCAATTATCTTCTGTTGTTGGGTTGTTGAAAGGATTCGTATCATTATCTAAATAAACGTCAATATCCATTAGGCTATCAGCATCTTGATAATAATAGTTGAATGTAATTTGAGTTCCAATTTCATAATTGTAACTTGATAGAGGTTTTAAAAGAGCATTGGACCATGCAGATGAATTGGGAGATACTGTCTCCCGATTGTTAACGTTGCTTTCTCGTAAGTGATAATGAAGTCCCTCAAAGGGGGCGGGACCACGATTTTGCTCTGAACTTGTAGCCCAACGATCTCCTCTTCCTGTACGTGTAAAATAATATCCAGTTCGTGTTCGATCTGGGGTCGGTAGATCATACCAATCTTGCGGCACAATTATTCCATCGACACAATGATCTTTGATTGTACCATGATAATATGTATGTATTAGTTCGTGTGCCCGTATATAGTAAAGCCAAATATGACCACAAGTATATGCAATTCCATTCTCTACTTTATTAGAAAGATCTAAGTTATATGCCCACATCATTGCCTGTCCATAAGGAAAAGTTAATTGATAATAATTATCTGCAAAGAGGACGTTGTTCCAAACATTAAGATCTGCATCATTGCAAATTGGTCTTGGATCAAGAGTTGTCAATTGGTCAACCCAAATTCCTTTTTCTCCAAGACGTTTTGATAAGTGCGACATAACTGATCCGCCTCTACTATGCCCAATGAGATGGATAGGTACCCTGTACAAACTCTGATGTTTGTCTAAATATTCTGAAATCAAATTTCCTATGATAGAAGTAGAGACAGTTAGATCATAATCAGGGTTAGTACTGCACACACCACCAGCTACATCTGACCAATCCACCTTAATAATAGCAGCATTAGATGTAGATGTCAGAGTTATATATGGGTTATCGTCAGCAAGTCTTGCTCCTTGTGGACCGCCTTCTACTATTCTAATTGTGTATATTGCAACATTACCACCCATTCGAGAATTAATGGCATCTGCCATATTGGTAACCCAAGTTTTAGTATCTCCCACCCATCCATGTGTAATAATGGTTAATCCAAATGCGGAAGGATTTGTGATATCGCAAGGAACCCCCACTACACTAATGGTAAAGTTGCTATCGCTGACGCCGTAAGCCAATATATTTCCATTTGCATCCAGCGCCCTTACCCTCACCCTGCATTGGGTTGAAGATACGTCATTGGGTATCGTCCAGCTTACTGATCGGTCAGAAGGTGTTGCCGTCTTGATGTTCGTAAAACTACTCCCGCCATCCGTTGAGTATGCAGTCCAGAAATAATTGATATTAGAGGTACTGCCACCTACTGACCATGTAATTGTCTGCGTAGTACCTGCCTGCCATGTCTCTCCTCCATTCGGTGATGTAACTGTAACTGTTGGACGATCACCACCAGAAGATGTAGTAAAAGTCATTTCATTGCCACTCGTACTTCCTGCACTATTCGTTGCCACCAGGGTGTAATAGTAAGTTGTTCCCGGTGATAACCCGCTTATGCCAATGTTTATCGTTGTATCGCTCGACCCATTTACAAGTTCTGAGGTTGATGTACTACTATACAACCCCTTGGTTGTGCCATATTCATACCATGCTACCGTTGATAACCCATTGGCGTTGACAGTGCCGCTCAGAGATGCAGAATTGGAGGTCACATTTGTAGCAGCCTTAGTTGTAACTGATGGACGATCACCACAAAAAGGTGCTTTTGCAGAAACAGTGTTGGAATCGGTAGAACCGGAAGTATTCTTTGCCTTCACGTAGTATGTATACGTAGTCCCCGGAACCACATTAGAACCTCTGTTGATAAACTGTGTTTCCGTATTATTAGGAGAATACAAACTCCCATCACGGTACAAATCATATGAGGTCGCCCCACTCGCCGCTGTCCAGTTTAGCCGTATCTGGGATGTAGTACCATCACACTCCGGCGTTGCCCTCAGGTCAGTTATTTTCCCTGGCGGTGTACTTACAATTCTAAGCCAGTTTTCCGCAGAGAACCCAATATAGAAAAAATTATTTACATAGCCCGAAAGTCCCCACCATGTATAACCGTCTGTTTGGGATGGTCCAGACCACACAATCATTTGTGTACCATCAGGCATAGTAACTAGATTTGGACAGATGGTATTGTTTTTGCTTGCACACTTTCTTAAGTGTAAACCTACCCCCCCTGTATTGTACACTTCCACTTTGTCACCTATATTGAATATCGCTGCATACACATCGGAAGGATACAAAAATACAGATAATGAAAACAGTACTGCAAAGCAGCAAAAAAGTCCAAATCTGTGGTACAAAAAGTCTGACGATTTGTTCATCATGATATACTGTCTCCTTATTTATTTTGCAAGGTCGGCAAGAAAAAAACTTTTTCTTTTTAAACAAAAAGCCTTACAGCAAAGATATTCATTGAAACATCTTCGGCAGTAAGGCTATCTTTCTTTTTTCCTGCCTTTGCAGGAAAAAAGTTTGAAGACCCTTTACTTTGCGTCCCCTGATCACTCAAGGTTTGCCTTTATCGAAATGTTTTTCTCTCCTGGCGGGTTCAGGTTTGCAACCTGAACCCATAAATTTATTTAAGCAATAGCACCGTATACAATTGATGGAGAGGTCTACCATATAAAATATAGGGTTTAAGTTGCAAATTGAACCCGCTATGGCTTCTGATTTCGTAGTTTTTCATGAAAGACATTTCTAAAATATCCCCGAAATTGACCTGGTTAAACCCTCTAACATTGGGGATAATGCCTCTTCAAAGTTTAAGTTTACCTTGTTTGCCGAAGAAACGATCCGGGTTTGATAGCGCTTCCTGTCCACCGTACTCTTGCTTGTTTATTCAATCTTTGATTCCTTGCCGTACTGTAAATCTGTTTGCACTGCCTGTTCGACCTTATCTACAGACCTCCCAAATATCATCCCTTCTAATGAGTGTACCCGCAAAGGTCTTATTTCCTCCCCTCGACGGTGCCTTCAATATTCTGGTCAACAAAAATCTGCTTGTCCACGGCCTGCCAAACGAGCTTGTAATAGGTTTCAACTTCGTCAGGATAATACACGTCCGAAAAGCGCAACTTCACCTTGGTCTGGCTTTCTCCCATTTTCACAAGCTGGAACGTGAGACCCTTCTGCATTTTATCGTATTTAGCCATCATGCCGCTGAAGTCAATCATGTTCTCCATGCCCTTCATATGGGACGATTGGAAATGCTGATCGAGAATCGATGGATCGAAGTTGTTCTGACGACACCAATCGTTAACGGCTTCACGTCTCATGGCCTTCGATTCAGTCGGTGACAGCGTGATGCCGCTCGCTGCGATGAAACCAGATTGGCGCTCCATGTTGCTGACTTTCAGTTCCATTGTGGACACGGCTAGCACTAATGAATCGAACACGCGTGAAAAGTCCTTGTCGAAAACGCGGTCACCCAACGCTTGAGCGATTTTTTGTCGTTGGTCATACCAGGCGTCCGTGTCTGGATTGTTGCTGAATTTGTTGGTTATCTCTAAGCGTTTATTCATGAGTTCCGTGTCACGGTTGATTTCACGTTGCCTTATAATGTCAAATGGCAGGGTGCAACCAGTCAGCAGGGCAACAATAGCACCGACCATAAGAAAAATGATGATACTTTTCATGAGTTGAATACTCCATTATTTAAGTTTTCATAAATGTTTTGACATTGCCTTTAGTAGCTCGCCTGGCGCACCGAGTAGTCTTTCACCGTCTTGTCCGAGTTGAACTTGATGATGAAGGTAATAGTTTTAACCGAACGGGTGACAGAGCCGGCACCCTGGCTGATTTGTGCAGACTGGTCATTGGCTGAGCCTTTCGAACCACCGACCCCTGCTACCAAGGGTATACCGAAAAAACCGGCCATCACGCTCGCCTCGCTGCGTGAGGCTTGTGATCCACTGTGCGCATAGTTGCCGGAGGTAGTGCTAGCTGTCTTGTCATACATCCACACTTCGGTGCCGTCCTTGTCTGTCGTCATTGTGCTTGGGCCCCCAAACAGATCAATGATATCCTGTTGTGTCGTTACCCCCTTATTCACCCGGCCAGTGACCATGCCGTAGGAGAGTGCGCTTGGCGGGTCGCCTGCGGAAGCTACTGGCGGCGGCAGGTCGGGCGCTCTCACGGTAGCCTGCGGCGCTGAAATGTTCGTGGTTTGGCAACCCGTGAACACAAGGAAAAATCCCGAAAGGCATAAACCCGCTACATGGATTCGATGGGTTTTCATAATTTGTAACATAGTACGCTGCATACTGTTCTCCTTTGTCTCAAAAAGTATTTTATATATAGTGAACGGAAAAAGTACGTTGTCATTCCTGTAAAAGCAGGAATCAGATCTTTCGCTACTTTCCTGGATTTCCACTTGCGTGGGAACGACACAGAGGAACAGAATGTCAACTTATTTAAGACGCTTACTATAGTGCTCCCTATTGGTAAAGAATGTGTATAAAAACAAAAAAAACGCCTTTCCCCTTATTTTTCAGGAAAAAGGCGTTTTATGAACTATTGAAAATAAGAACAGTGTGGTTGTTATTTAATTGGATTGGATTGGATTGGATTGGATTGGATTGGATTGGATTGGATTGGATTGGATTGCAAGAAATATGCCATAATTATACCTCAAAACAAAAAAGCCTTACTGCAAAAATGTTTATTGAAAAACATCTTCGGCAGTAAGGCTGTCTTTATATTTTCCTGCTTTTACAGGAAAATATTTGAAGACCCTTTCCTTTGCGTCCCCTGATCGCTCAGGGTTTGCCTTTATCGGATTGTTTTCTCTTATAATAGCAGTTATTTAACTTTTCAGCCGAACTTTCCCTCTGCTTTTTGACATTGGTAATTTCATTCAGATATTTCTCAAGTCGTTTCTTTTTGCCCCTCTTTTCAATCCTCACCGGCGATTCTCAAAATTTCTGAAATCAGATTATTGGTGAGATAAAAACCTACATCTTTCATTTTACTCAGAAAAGGTTTAATCTCTGTTATATGATTTTTAGCCTTTGCTTTAAGAAAAACTCCGGCAGTTCCGGTGAGTCTCAATCCACGTAGTTTTGCTATCCTACGTGCTAATGCATCATCGATAATAACAAGCGTGTCCTTTTCTTCGCATGCTAATGCCAAAACTTCTGCCTCTCCCTGTCCGAGATCGGTAATAATGCTGATAAAGGAAGGCACATTCACCTCTTTGACAATTATCCATTCGTAATCCTTTATTTCAGGAACATCTTCTCCGACTCTTTTTCCAGCCTCAAGCTCATTCACCACTGCCTGAGGAATAATAATTCTTCCATACAATTTTCTAAGAATATCGAGACAATCCAGCCTATGGAGATAAAAGATCGGTGATGTGTTTGCCATTACGATTTCAGGCATTCTCAAAATCTTTCTCCAGTTCTCTGGCAGTCAAATCAAATACTGGCACCCCATATCGGGCAAGAGACCGTAAAAAGCTCACCTTCGGAACTCCAGCAAGCTGAGATGCTCTGCCTGAAGATAACTTGCCCATCTGGTAAAGCTTAACAGCTGCCAGCATGAGTATATCCCTTGAAAATTCCTCAGTCGTCTCCTTTAGAGAAATCAATATCTCTTCGGGGATTTCTAATACTATCTTTTTCACAAAACAACCTCCCTTTTAATATCGAATTACAAATGTTTATTTTATAACATATAACATTTAAGTAAAGAATCAACCCGCAGAGCAGGTGGCTTTGGGTTTACCCTAACCCGAACGAGTCGGAAGAGATTATCAATGATTGTGATTGATTCTATGTTGTTTCAACAACGAAACGTTTCTGATGACTCTCTATGTAGGGATAACAACGTTTTTCCCATTTGCTTCAAAAAGGCATCCTTGATTTACAAGATTTTAAATACTAAGGCAGTTCTGCAATAGGTAATGAAAGTTATAACTGGCATAGCCTTAGTTCTCTGACCACGCACAGAGGACGTGGTTTTCTAATTTAGAATAAAAAAGCCTTACTGCAAAAATGTTTATTGAAAAACATCTTCGGCAGTAAGGCTGTCTTTTCAGCAAATCCTTACATTAATCTTAAAAGGCTTTCCAGCCTTTCCGGACTTCCGTGTCCGTTCAAAAGACCCTTTACTTTGCGTCCCCAGATCACTCTGGGTTTGCCCTTATCGTGTGTCTTTCTTTAGTTGTCGTTTAAATTGTCGGGCATTCTCTCAAATTCATAGGTACGTGTCAAGGAAAAATATGCAATATTTCAAGGCAGATCAAACCATCCCAGTATATGCTTGACATAGTATTACCCTTTTGATAAGCTTTCCCCGAAGGGTTATAAAATGGCAGAATACGTAACAATTTAGTTTTTTGAAAAATTCAATGAATGGTGATGTTTTGCCGCGAGGTGTAGGGGCGAAGCATTTGCTGGCTTGTGTACGAATGCCTGTATATCAACGATAGCAAATGCTTCGCCCCTACTTCTTCAAAAAACTAAATTGTTACCAGAATACTTAATACCTATAACAATCTAACCTCTCGAAGAAGGCGGCTATCTGGCTACAAGTCAGACAATTCAAGGACTTGTTGCTCAGGGTCGTACCATTGCCGAAACACTGAAAATAGCCCAGGATGTAGCCAGAAAAATCGTCGAGTCTTGCATTGAATACCATGACCCTCTTCCTATGCAGGTTTCTTAATTTTGAAATTATACAAATAGTATCCTGAATAACTTTTATAAAGAGCATGCTATGGCAAAATCAGTAGAGGCAATATTTGAAAACGGTGTCTTTAAACCATTAAAAAAAATTGATCTTGAGGAACACAAAAAAGTTACCATAATTGTTACGAACGAAGTTGAACCTCAACAGAAAGAATGTACCCTTGACGGAATTATCGACATCGCAAGTGATTGTCATGATACGGATCTTTCTGTTCATCATGATAAATATCTCTATGGTAAGGTTGTTGATTGAAGGTTTTTATAGACACCAGCGCATTTTGTGCCCTCGCCATCCCTAAAGACCAATACAATCTCCCTGCAAAAATTCTTTACAAACAAATTCAAGAAAGAAATGCCATTTTTTATAGTTCTGATTATGTTATGGACAAGACCTATACACTCCTGAAAACCAGAAGTAGTTATGCCACGTCCATCAAATTTATGGATCAGATCGATAGAAGCCATATTACCATAGTTCGTATTACCGAAGAAATCGAAGCATCAGCAAAATCTATTTTCAAACAATTTAAAGACAAAAGATAGAGCTTTACAGACTGCACAAGCTTTGCATTGATAAATCATTTTGATATTGATGCTGTTTTTGCATTTGACGAGCATTTCAGATACTACTCTTATTCTCACCCCGTAGAATTCTTGAGATAAGGAAAGATTGGTTAACAACCGTCAACATGAGCATATCCCTTGAAAATTCCTCAGTCGTCTCCTTTAGTTAAGTTAAGGTTGGGTAGAGCGCGAGCGAAACCCAACACCACCCTATGTTTACAGAAACGTTGGGTTTCGTTCCTCAACCCAACCGCTGAAAAACCGTATAAATAAAATGAAACATTCCTATACAATAAAGATGGCGACAAACGAAAATCGTCATTGCGAGTGGAGCGAAGCAATCCATGCCTTAGAGACTTCGTCGTGATCTCAAACGAATGCCTGGCCAGGAGATTGCTTCGGGCTATCGCTCTCGCAATGACAATTGCATGCAAACTTTTATTACGGTTATTGTAATTCTCTGGCTTTTCCGCATGGCCTGAAAACAAAAAAGCCCTACTGCAAAGATATTTTCTGAAAATCTTCGGCAGTAAGGCTGTCTTTTAATTAGTTCACCGCTGAGTACACAAAGAACGCAGAGAAAGACCTTAAGAATAAAAGTGAAAACCCGAGAATCATAACCCTCCCAACATCTCGCATTCTATACTTCCCGATTTTCTTTGCGACCTTAGCGCCCTTGCGGTGGTTTGTAAAGACCCTTTCCTTTGCGTCCCCTGATCACTCAGGGTTTGCCATTATCGGTAAGCTTCGGATTACACTTTATTCCATTCTTCCAGATTTATTTTTGCCTGTTTTAAGATTCTTCTTATAAGTCCAACATCTATATCGCCCTGACGTGGATTAGGAATGATAATTCGTAAATTTCCTTTCTCCATCCAACAATGCTTGCCACCTGGAAATGGCCCTTTAAATCCAAATACCTTTAACTTTTTAATTAATACCCGCCTTTTACACGGATTCAGATTAGACATGAACCTTTTTCTTTTTTGCTGGCTCTATACTCACCGCCAGCTTACATCCATTTATCATTGGCATTTCTTCGCCGTTTCTTAATCCTACCGTAATCCAAAGCTCTATGGCATCAATGAGGTTTTCTCTGGCTTCTTCAAAATTCCTGCCCTGCGTAAAACATCCTGG
>CAZBCT010000071.1:0-16191 GCA_964490485.1 uncultured Candidatus Brocadia sp.
AAATTGATATAAAATATTTATTTTGTCCAGCCAAATTTTGTCCAACAGTAAGCTCCCAAGAGGGGAACCAAAAGTCCCCTCTTGGGAGGGGATAAAGGAGTGGGTAAAAAAGTCGTTGGGTTTTTGTCTTTTAAAACCCAGCCTAATTTGAAAGGTAAGAATTCAAAGGCTTGTAATATGATGCCACGATATCATCTGCAGAAAAAAGAGCGGGAGATACAGGACCGGAGTGAATTGCTGAGAATGATAAAAGCCGGAAAATATCTGACAATTGCGTTGTGCAGAAATAATGAACCCTATATTGTGACGCTGAGCTATGGTTACGATGAAAGAAAAAATGCCTTCTATTTCCACAGCAGATCGAGAGGATTGAAGTCTGAATTCATCAAAGAGAACCCTTCGGTATGCGCCACAATCATCGAAGACAGAGGGTACATCATGAATGAATGCGCACATGAATTCCGGTCGGTCATTATCCGGGGGAAAATATATCTTGTAGAAACGATAGAGGAAAAGAAATATGGGATGGATATCCTCCTGGAACATCTGGAGGACAACCCCGGCAAAATAATGCAGGAGTCTTTGTCGAACGATCTGGTTTACAGGAATTTGGCGATCTTAAGATTGGACGTTACCGAGATACAGGGTAAGTGGGGAAGATAGGAGCGTATCGCATGAAATGCAGAATCGGTTGTGGGGCTTGCTGCATTGCGCTGTCGATATCATCTTCCATTCCCGGCATGCCGGACGGGAAACCCGCCGGTGTCCGTTGCCTGCAACTCAGCCCGGATAATCGTTGCCTTATCTTTGGCAAGCCGGAAAGGCCGGCAGTATGCCGCAGCCTTCGACCACTGGAAGAGATGTGCGGACGAACCTCTGAAGAAGCGCATGTGTATCTGGAATACCTTGAACAATATACCACACCTTCACCTTAATACCCCGGGTTTTGGTTTTTTCTCCGGCGATTACTGGCTTTGAGAAAGACCCATCGTTACGGTCTTTTCTCTGCCTGTCGAAAGGCGGCCATGCCGCCGCTCATATTGAATACCTTCCTGAACCCGGCCTTCAGTAAAATAGCGGCGGCAGTGTGTGCCCGCGCTCCGCTCCGGCATATGGTAACAATCTCCTTTTCTTTAAACGTTTCCAACTCTTTCAACCTTTGTGCTACCTGCCCTACCGGGATATTGAGCGATCCCTGAATGGCACCCAACTCGCCTTTAAGTTCTGCCGGTTCTCTGACATCCAGGATTACCGTGCCATCAAGTTGATTCATTTCCACACGTCGCCTGACCTCTGCAACAGTAATGGCGGGTACCTGCTGTTCCGCAATTCCCTGGGACATAGTGCCCTTGATCTCACACGTAGGGGTATCGGCAGGGATATGCACTGACCTGGGATCGTGGGTGCAGGCACTGTTGGCCTTTAGTACATCATTCATCCACTCAGCCGGACCGAGTTTCATGTCGGTAAGCCATTTGATATAAGCCTCTTTTGTACGGGGTTGAAGATTGGGGTTGCGCTTTTTTTGCTCACCTAATGTGGATGGTTCACGACCCCGGTATTCATGGGCGGGATATACCATGAGATGATCCGGTAATTTCATGATTTTTTGCAGGGATTCCCAATGTTCACCGGGGTCGCCGCCAGGCAAGTCGGTGCGCCCAGCCCCGCCATCGTCTAAAAATAACGTATCGCCGGTTAACATGCGGTCTGAAAAGATAAGGCACATGCTGTCCTTCGTGTGACCTGGCGTGTGCATGATCGTAACAGGGATGTCGCTCAGATGGCAATCAAATCCATCGGGGACACGGAAGGACACACAACGAACGGAAGAATTCTGATGCATGACATATACGGCGCCGGTGAGATTAATCAGCGCTCCGGCCCCTGAAATGTGGTCTGCATGGGTGTGGGTATCCAACACATGGGTTAGTTTTAGCCCTTCGCTTTTCAGAAGAGCCACATATTCGTTTACCTGCGACAGCACAGGGTCCACAAGAATCACTTCTTTTGTAGTCTCCGAACCGGCGAGGTAGGTTTTGCACGCAGTCTTGTTTAACTGTTTAAAGATCATTTGATCCTCCTTTATCGTTTGCATTTTTCTAAACCTTGGCGCATGAGGATTGCCCTGTGACGACTTTTTCTGTAGAATATCTTACGGCAAAAGGAAGCCGTAGTCAAATTTTAGGTTGCGACTGTGCTGCGTCCAGTTACATAGATAAAAAGGTTTAGAACAGGGAGGTGCGCATTATGGCTGAATTAGGTGCGTTTGGTAAAATTTTAATAGGCATGGGCATTCTTATGATTATTATCGGTGGCCTGTTCATAATCGGGGGCAAGATCCCTTTTGTGGGAAGACTGCCCGGTGACATCGCTATTCAAAAGAAAAACTTTAGTTTTTACTTTCCCATCACCACCTGCATCATCATCAGCATCATCTTCTCTCTGATCATGTGGTTATTGCGTAAAAGATAAAAGAGACGAGCGCTCAACATCATCGACTTGCACTGATTTGCCGTGGACTTTAGTTTTTAAAATGGTTAGCATGCCTGGTAATGTTGCGACATTTATTAAGGTAGGCGATACCCACCCTTAATATAACTTCAATCCCGCACCTTGCCCACGGGGGACAGATAGACGGCAAACTCGTCTTTTCCATCAATCCGGAGCAACCGGTCCAGGGCTTCCTGATCATAGGCGGCAATGGCGCACGTCCCTGCACCAATCGCCTCGCATGCCAGATAGAGATTCTGGCATACATGCCCTGCGTCGATGGCAATAACCTTATGGGCTGCCAGGTGGTAGCGCCATTCCATCCGGTAAGGAATAGCCGTCCAGATGAACGTCACCGCTGCATTCCCCGGATAGGGCTGACGGAAAACAGCATCGACCAGCTTTCCTGCAAGGCGCTCTTCAGAAAATTCAAAGAGCAATTGATGAGCAAGCGGAAGATACCGGTAGACACCCGGATCAATTCCTTTCCCGTTGAGTACCACCAGATACGTCTCGAAGGCATGCCGGCATCCTGCTGAGGGTACGGTGCGATGGGCATGGCCGCTCACAACCTCTCCCCGTACACCCTGGGTTGCCCAGAGAAGGAAAGAGATTTCTTCCAGGGTGAGAGGTTCTTGCGTGTATGCCCTGCGGCTCTCCCGGTTCCTGATCGCCGCGACAATATCGGTGCCGGTAAAATTTTTCCATGCCCCAGGTTTCACAAGGTCAATGCACAGGGCATCCGCCCGATAAGGTTTTTCAACGGGTGGAATATCAATGCCCCTGTTCTGGTCTGTCTGGGAAAAATCAATCTCTTTCCGGATACTATCCTTGAGAAAGTACCGGTATTGCGTTATCAAATTTTCGTCCATAGCCTTCATTCTCATTTCTCATGGCGTGTGTTTATACGCATAGTATAACATCGAACAAATCTCTTTGCAAAAGGATACCCAATACGACAAGAACTGTTTTCTCGTTGAGTTCCTCTGCCTTCTCTATCTTAATTGAACTTTCGCAAAAAGTGTAGACGAAGCTGTTCTTTTGCATATTGAGCAAGTCCTAAGTGGTGGGACGTTGAAGGTGGTTATGAAAGAGATCGAAGGCGACGTCTATCTACTTTGCAGGAGTGAAGAGCGTGGGGAGAAGGGCAAAGGGATACGAGAGCGGTTCAAGGGGAGGATAAAAGAAACGCTGGGAAGTTGGGAAGGAATATTGAGAGTGGGCGGCTCAAGAACATGGGGAAGATAGAGCAGAAGACAGGGAGGATTAAGGAGAGATTCCGAAGGGTGGCTACATGCCAAAGTCTTTCGATGTATGCATATGGGCAAGGACGTAAAAGGTATCCAACTATAAAGCAGAAAGAGAAGTCTTGTCGGTTGGGTGAAGCAAACAGGCTGGGTCAAATGAAAATTTCTCAATTTAATTGCGACAAAGCCATGTATGGGTTTGCAGCTCTTTTGTATGGAAAAGCGTGTAAGTACTTATAAAGTAGTAAAATACACCAGAAAAAGCCTGGCTCAAGGCTGTGCTTATATTGTCATAAATCGTTATTATGAAATAAGTTAAACGCTATTATTGCTGGCTCGTTTTCCTGAAATGTAGAAACAAGAACCGAATAGTATGTTAACAAGATAGACCACGGAGGCAAGATAACTATGGCTTATATTATTTGTAGAGAGCATGGATTTTCAAGAAATGGGATTACCCATCATCCCGTTTAAAGCAGGCGCTCATGAGTACCATCCAAAGCCTATGGTAAAATTACTCATCTATGGATATTCCTACGGCATAAGAAGTTATCGGAAGCTAGAAAGGGCGTGTCATCACAATCTATCTTTTATGTGGTTAGTATCAGGTATACAGCCGGATTACAGAACGATAGCCAGATTTCGTAAAGAAAATAAAGACCTTCAGGGTCAAAAGAAATTACAAGAGAAGGTTCAGAAAATATCAAAGCAACTCAAAGAAACCGGCAAAGAAAAGATTAACTCCACAGATAGTGACCGTGTCAATGGCAAAAGCCGCCAGGGAAGCCATGCAATAATGAATTGCCGTAACAATCTAGTTTTTTGAAAAAATTCAATAGTGACGATGTTTACCGCACCGTGTAGGGGCGAAGCATTTGCTATCGTTGGTATACATGCGTTCATACACAAGACGGCAAATGCTTCGCCCCTACTTTTTCAAAAAACTAAATTGTTACGAATTGCCAAATAAGTCCGGCAAAAATAGGCGTTTTATACCTTTTTTACTCACCTAGCCAGACTGGGCAAAATTCATTTGGCACAGCCTGGAAGCAGTAACCTACGGGTAGTCGCGAAAAAATTTCTCTATCAACGAAAAAGCTACTAAGATCAAGGCTTTTTTGTCTTTTGATGTTCCTTGTGGTGAACATCCGGCGAAACGCATTATCAGACACCGACACTGTCTTCGCACGCGGCAAAGGAATGATGTCTGCTGCTACTCATGACTATCTAAAAACCTCTTTTGCTTCTCTGTCAGGAGACCAAAATATGCTCATTTCACCACAGGAGGAGCCAGGTCTTGATTCAGTCGCCTCGGTATCTCTATGGAAAAGTGGAATGTGAAGGACTTTTAAATTTTTTGGAGGACTACCCAAAACGAGCCGGAAGAAAACCGTCGTATAACACGGGAGACGTCGAAACAGGTTCGGCATAACGCAACACAAAAGGACATGCCGAATCCCGATCTTCGTCAGGACAGGCTTCTTCAGGCTCTTTAATCAAAAAAACTCTTTCTCCTCGTTCCGAGCAAGCCATAATCTGCGGAGCCCGTCGCCAGGCTACGGTGAACGCAAAACTAAAAACGTATCCCCAGGACATTTGCAATCCGGCTGAATTCCTCGCTAGAATGGAATGCAATCAGGATATTCCCCCTGCCATTTCTTTCCCTGATCGTTACTTTGGTCCCGAAAAACCTGCGAAAACGGTCTTCCAGGTCTTCTATGTGCGGGGTAGTCCCCTTTGCTGAGGCAGATTTTCCGGGTTTTGTCTGCTTTTTTTCCAGCGAGGCTATCTCCTCCGCTTCTCGCACCGACAGTCCTTCTTTCAGGATGCGTTCGCAGATCGCCCGCTGTGTCTCGTGATCCCGCACCGCCAGGATTGCCCGTGCGTGTCCCATGGAGAGTGTTCCACGTGAAACATGCGCCTGTATCTCCTGTGGCAGTTCTAGTAGCCTGAGGTAGTTGGCAACGGAACTGCGATCTTTTCCCATCGCCTTTGCTACCTGCTCCTGGGTGAGACCAAATTTACTTGTGAGCTCCCAGAAGCCCTTTCCCTTTTCAATCGGGTTGAGGTCTTCCCTTTGTATATTTTCTATAAGAGCGATCTCCAGGGTGTTTGCCCCTTCGGAATGGCGAACGATTGCGGGGATCTCTTTCAGTCCGAGCTGTTTAGCTGCCCGCCAGCGTCGCTCCCCTGCGATGAGCATATAGCCATGCGGGAGCGGCTTTACGATGACTGGTTGTATGATGCCATGTTTCTTTATCGACTCGACAAGCCCCTGCATCTCCCCTTCGCTGAAAAGGTGTCGCGGCTGATGGTCGCTGGGCTGGACATCCTCTGGATTAATCTTGATAATGACGTCCTGCCCCACTTCGGCCTCTATCCCAATAACCCCCCCAAGGAGCGATTGCAGGCTGCGGCTGAGTTTTTCCTTTTTCGACATCGAAGGCTCCCGTCTTAGTTTTCCATTGCATTTCCGTAACAGGAATGCTAGGATTGAAAAGCTTGATAGCTACGGATGTTCCACGTGGAACATCCGTTTCATCTTAGTGTATGATTTTTTTTCAAATTTGCAAGGTTTTTATGCAGCGACGAATCATTACTATTGCAGGAAACACTGCGCGGGATGTGATGAGGCAGGGTCTCTTTTGTCTCATTGCGGGGGGAGGGATTGCCCTGATGCTCTGCTCTTTTTCCTTCACTCTCTTTGCCTTTGGGGAAGAATCAAGGATGATACAAGAGATGGGGATATCGACGATTGCCGTTTGCTGTCTGTGTCTTGCGTCATTGAGTGCTGCGAATACGATATCCCGCGAGGTAGAAAAGGGCACCATGATGATGTTACTATCCAAGCCGGTCGACAAATTTTCGGTTGTCCTGGGAAAATTTTTTGGGATACTAGCCGCAGTTTCATTGGTATTTACCGCAATGGGTATCATTCTGACCATTGCCTTGTGCGTCAGGGAGTCGTTCGATCATCAAACCGGTTTTCTGTCCTCGTTTACGCAGATCGGTTCTTCGACGGTTTTTCGGCTCGCATTTTCCTTCGTACCTGTTGTTATCATGTGCGCTGTGGCAACGGCTGGCTCTGTCTGGCTGGGCATGATACCTAATCTGTGCTGTTGCATCGTGATTTATATCGTTGGTAATTTGGCAAGCTTTTTCCAGGCTGTGTTCCCAACTGCAACGAATTGGTCTGGTTGGTATCTGTCTCCCATCTTTATTTTTTTTCCAAATCTGGAGGAATTCAGTACGATTGGGATGGGCGGCAAGCTTGAAACCCTCAGCTTTTATTATGTGACAGCATTAATGATATACGCTGTGTTATATATTGCCTTTGTCATCACGTTAGCCATCAAGTTTTTTGATAGAAAAGAGTGCCGTTAGCTGATTGGTCTTTGTCATGCGAAAGGATGCATTGTTGAGATATGGTGTAATTGGAGATATTCATAGCAACTACGAGGCATTAACGGCAGTCGTTAAAGAATTACAGGCAGAGAGGGTCGATAAGATATTATGTACAGGGGACATTATCGGCTATGCAGCCGAACCGATGCCATGCATTGAAATTATACGCGATTTAGACTGCACCATCGTGGCAGGAAACCATGACTATGCGGCGGTTGGAAAATTTCCTTCGGGGTATTTTCATGCGGCTGCAAGAGACGCGATTGTTTGGACTGCCCATCAGCTTACCAGTGAATATACAGAATTCCTGAAAAACCTGCCTTTGATTGAGGAATTTAACGACATCACCCTTGTGCATGCATCTTTAAATCATCCGGAGTTCTTTGATTATATTACGACGGGGACAGATGCACGGTTAAATTTAGACATCTTAAAAACCAAGATTTGTTTTTACGGGCATAGCCACGTGCCGTTAGCGATCTTTTTGGAAGGAGAAAACGTGCATGTAGACCGGGGGGGAGCATTTGATTTAAGCAATGTAGATAAGGCACTTATCAATGTAGGAAGTGTCGGGCAACCACGCGACTGGGATATCAGGGCTTCTTATGCAATTTACGATGCAAAAAATAAGAGCGTTCAAATCAAACGTGTTAAATACAATGTTCACGATGCCGTTGACAAGATTTACAAAGCAGGGCTGCCTCAAGCAAATGCTTTACGCTTAATGAGTTAGATACGTTTTTCTGATGCACCCTGTCCCTTCCTTGCATCCATTTCATGTGTTTGTATAATTTGTAACAATTTAGTTTTTTGAAAAATTCCAATAATAGAAAGGGTAGGGGCGAAGCATTTGCTATAATTGGCATAGATGTGTTCATACCCAAGTGGCAAATGCTTCGCCCCTACTTTTTCAAAAAACTAAATTGTTACTATAATTTTTTCTTTTCTTCGCGGATGTCTTGCTTTCATTTTCAGAAACGAATCAAAAATGCAGCCTCTACGTGTTCTATCTGTTCGATCTCATGAAGGCATTCCTGGGGTATCTTTGCATCTACGTTAACAATCGTAATAGCACTGCCGCCCGTTTCCTTCCTGCCAAAGGTCATATGAGCGATATTGATATTTTTATTGCCCAGGACTCGCCCGATATTGCCGATCAATCCAGGTTTGTCTTTTCCGAAGAGAATAAGCATGTACTTGTCGATTACAGCCTCTACCCCATAGCCATTGATATCAACAATCCTCGGTTCATTTTTGCCAAAGACTGTCCCTGAAATTGCCGTTTCACCCTGAGAAGTACTTATTTTTGCTACAATGAGACTCGTGAAATCACACGCACCGCTGCTTGTGGTAATGTTGGTCTTAATCCCGCGCTCTGCAATAAGATGGGGCGCGCTGACCAGATTTACGCCGTCCTCAAGGGCGGGCTTGAGCAATCCAACCAGGAGACTATCCGTTACGAGACAAATATTCTTCCTGGTGATTTCTCCCGTATAAATAATATCAACTTCTTTTATCCCCCCAACGGCAAGTTGTGATAGGAGCGATCCCATTTTTTCCGCCAGGAGGATATATGGCTTCAGGGTATTGTACTCTTCAATATTATACGGGGGAAGGTTTACCGCATTTCTGAAACCCTTTCCGGTAAGCGCATCAGCCATTTGTTCTGCAGCTTCTACCGCTACCGCAAACTGAGCCTCTTCCGTAGATGCCCCCAGGTGGGGAGTCGTAATAACCTGCTCAAGTTCAAGGAGCTTGTTGCCTACGGGCGGTTCAACGTCAAAGACGTCAATGGCTGCCCCTGCAACCTGGCCACTCTTGATAGCCTGGTACAGGTCTTCTTCTGAGATTATACCGCCCCGTGCACAATTGATAATACGAACACCGGGCTTCATAATCGAAAATTCATTGTGGGTAATGAGGTTTTTTGTCTCGCTGTTAAAAGGGACATGAATCGTAAGGTAATCGGCCTGCGAGAGCACCTCTTTGAGATTTTTTGCAATATGGATACTGTATTGGGCGGTTACTTCAGGTGATATGAAAGGGTCGTAGCCAATTACCTTCATTTCTAAGGCTGCCGCGCGTTTTGCAACTTGTCTTCCTACTCTACCCAATCCAATAATGCCCAGCGTCTTTCCGGTGATTTGGAAGCCGGTAAACTTCTTTCTCTCCCATTTGCCTGCTTTTACTGACGCGCAGGCCTGCGGAACAAAACGTGAAAGGGAAAAGAGCATGGCCACGGTATGTTCGGCAGTGGATATGATATTTCCTTCCGGCGTGTTCATGACGACGATACCTTTTTTCGTGGCAGCCGGCACATCGACATTGTCCACGCCTACGCCTGCCCGGCAAATAGCCTTGAGTCTGTCAGTTTTTTCCAGGAGGGGAGCGGTGATTTTTGTTCCGCTCCGCAGGATAATCCCTTCGCAGGAAGCAATAATGGTTTTTAGCTCATCAGCCTTTATCCCGGGCCTATTCAGTACCTTGAGCCCAGCTTTTTCAAGTATTTCAATGCATATATCCGGAAGTTCGTCAGCAATTAAGACCTGCATAGCATCCTTTCTTAAAAAGAAAATATCTTAAAAGTTATTCATGACAGAGGAACCAGTTGCAGAGATAGCAAAACGCATGATTTCAAAGTAATATCCTATAAAAGATTTTTATGATACCTGTTTTCTCCGATAAAATCAAATTTAAACTCTTTCGCACGGGAATCGGATAAATATTTGCGATACGCACAAATTTTTGATAAACTACCTACCATTCTTTAGAACGACACCTTTTTTAGACGGAGCATAATTCAATGAAAGCCATACGTTTCGTCATCTTGAGCGCCCTGATACTCTTTGGACTTATAAGAATAACGGATGCTGCCGACAATGCCAGTGACGGGCAGCAAGTTATGAAGGAATTAGATGATTTTCAGAAGGCCCTTTCCGGCTGGATGAAGAACCTGGATACCCTGGCATCGCAATTTACTAACTTTCAGAAGAGTGTCGGTGATAGCTTGACCCCTTTAAAAGAATTCGAGAAGACCTTCAAAGGGAATGACGAAAAATTGAATTCTATCATTTCACGGCTGGAAGGGATAGAGAAAACGGCATCGGTGGCAGATGTCAGAGGCTTGCTGGATTCTTTTGGCAAGACCCTTGATGTCATAAAAAAACTCTTGTCGGATCTCACGAAACGGGTTGAGGATCAGGAAATAAAATCTGCGGTGCTCGAGAAAAGATACCAGGAGGCGCAAAGACCTTTGGAGCCTATCAAAAAGGCCATCGAGGATCTCAATAAGTTAGTGACAGATAAGTTGGGTGAACAGGAAAAAAAGATCTCAACGTTTGAAAACAACATTAAAACACGAATGTCTTCGTTAGACGCTACCATGAAATCCTTTGATGGACAATCGAAGATTGTTTCCGATCTTGAAATGCGTCTGAAAAAAATAGAAAAAGGCGGTGTTATTGTGTCAGGGACAGGAACTGCTGCGGCACTACCCACCAAACAAGAGCAGGCGCCTGCCGGTACTGAAACAGTAAAGGTTGCAGAGGGTACGGAAACTGCAGAAGCAGTCAAGGAGAGTGTCGTCACACCAGAAGAAGAGGGTTATAAAGAGATCGGCGACGGGTTTTATATCCGGAATGTTACGCTCTCTCTCTTTGGGTCATCTTCGCAGATTAAAGGTGAGATTAAGAATTTTTCGGAGAAGGACAGAAGTATCGCCTCTTTTGTTGTCAAGGTTTACAATGTCTCGGAGATGCTCTTGTTCACACAGGATTTTTCGGTTAAGACGTTCAAGAAGGGTGAAGTCAGGACCTTCAATGAAATAATTTCCGGCTATACCCCGCTGGAGATTGCACGGTACGAAATTATTACCAAGAGGAGATATTAAAAAGTGCTTAAGAAAAAAGGATTCATCCTTCTCGGCATGATGTGCCTTTTGGGCATTTTTGCAGCAGGTACGTTGACAGCAGCAGAAGAAAAAAAAGAGAAATACCCCGATATGGTGCTGATACCCGCAGGTGAATTTATCATGGGCGATAATACGCGCTATAATTGGAGTTTTATGCTGGCTTACAATCTTTACGACGGGCCTGAACATACGGTCTATCTGGAGGACTTTTACCTTGATAAATACGAAGTTACGAATAAGCAGTATAAAAAATTCATGGAGGAAACAGGTTATAGCATGCCACGATGCTGGAATGATGTAAGATTTAATCATCCGGATCAACCCGTGGTAGGGGTTACATGGGATGATGCCGTAGCTTACGCAAAATGGGCAGGGAAACGATTGCCAACAGAAGCCGAATGGGAAAAGGCGGCACGCGGTACAGACAAGCGTTTGTGGCCATGGGGGAATAAATTCGACAAAACCAAGTGCACGGTATGGGAATCGCAGGAAACGGGACAACGATGGACAACCCCTGTGGGAAAATATGAAACAGGCAAAAGTCCGTATGGATGTTACGACATGGCCGGAAATGCTTGGGAATGGTGTGCCGATTACTATGACCAGAATTATTATTATGTGTCTCCAATAAAGAATCCTCCCGGTCCTGCCGGGGGATTTCAAAGAATTGTCCGCGGAGGAGGTTTTCTTTATTTCGGACACTTTGCACGGTGCGCCGCACGCTATCGCGTGCCGTGGTATGCTCAGAGCCCACAAATCGGGTTTCGCTGCGCAAAATCCATTGGAAAATAATAGTCCGCATTTTCGCACAATGACATGGAGGCTATTCTTAAAATACCTCGAAGAATCAGCACCCGGCGGAAAGATTAGAATATTTTCTCAAAATGAACCTTCGTTTCGTCACCTTCCTTTACGAGGGATTCCAGAAATAGATCAACCTTAAGGATAGGATATTTTTCCAAAAAGAGACCCCTTGCCATTTTTAAGTCGGCAGTCAGGGTTTCATATTCTGCTATTTCTGACCCAAAAGCAGCAGTGCCTCCATATCCTCCGCAATCTCGATGGCTGACGACAACTACGCGGTTAATGAGATGCATACTTACTGAAAGGGCAAATTTGCTAAACAGAAGTGATCGGGTTTCCGGATTTACCAGGTTATGAATGCTACCGGGGATAGAAATATGATCATAATTGTCTTTTAATCCCAGGGTATCATTTGCAAAATCCTGGTTTGCGATGACAAAACGATAGTCGATACAGGTAATTACAAGGGTATCGCAGTCAGATCTGGCCGCCTCAGGGCTTACGGTAAGGGATACTTGCTGATTATTATCCAGCAGACGATCGGGTAAAGAAGATTTGTTCAGCGCACAGCTAGCCGGAAGAAATAATAATACAATACAACCTGCAAAAATTGTCTTTCCTATTTTTATCATAAATACGCTTTCCGAAAAAGTCCCTATTACAATATTTGCTCGAAATTATAAATACGTTGATGGTTTTCCGACAATATCGTTGCGTAATATAAATATACCTTAAGGTGAGGAAATCGGATACCCATTCTGGTTCTGGCCTTCTTTAAATCCTTGCAAATAGTTTTATATTCGTCTATTGGCTCTTTAAAGTTTTTCGTTCCTCCATAACCAATGCTACAATCTTCGTGTCCCAGGATGATTACGCGCTTTACGTGATGAAGGCGGACCGAAACACCAAATTTGTTTAGAACGAGGTCCCTTGTGTTGCGGTCAAGGAGGTTTTTGATAGAACCCGGTATGGATATGTAATCATAATTACCTTTCATGCCTAACCGGTTGTTAATGAATTCTTGTGTCGCTGTAGTAAACCGGAAATCGGTGCACGTAATTACTAATGAATCACACCACTTGGTTTTTTTATCAAAAAATTTTGAATACTTTGCCGGTTTTTCTGGTTGATTGTTATTCTTGGATTCGTCCGCAGCTAAAGTGACATGAATTCTTGAGAAACTGATAAGAAGCAGTATTAACATTATGGTGAAAGACAGAACACTTTCTTTTGATAGCTTTTTTATATGTGGCATAATTTCCTTCTCTATGAAATGTTAATAAAGTTAAAAAGTTTAATTAAACGAAAGTGCATAATGAGCAAATAGTATTCCCAGCGTAATTTTTTGCCCATGTGCTTATTTTACAACGAAATGACACCGCGTATAGGATTATTAGAGGTGTGCCGAAAGCAGACAAATGGTTCAAATGAACCACCTGTCTGTATATGAAGTGAATACGGCTACTTTGGTTTTGCTGTATCAGTACCCTTTGGTTGATTGAGCAATTCCTGGATTTGCTTAAATGTCTTTGTATCAACCCGCAGTTTCCCCTTGAGATCTGAGACACCAAAACGGGTCGTCATCTCATCTACATCAAGGAGATTAATGTCAAGACTGGAAATGTTTAAGTCTGCAAGATTCATGTTTCGAGCAGCCTCCATGGCAACAATAATATCGCCACCTATGCCTGAAATTGCCTCTCTTCTCAGACCTTCTCCCTCTGCTTGTGCCCGCTTAATTAAGAGATTTCCCTCTGCCTTGCGTTGTTCCGTGTAAAGATCGCCTTCTGCCTTCTTTTGGATCAGATACTTATCGGCTTCGGCAAGAATTTCTATTGTCTGCTTTGTCGTTTCTGCATCAAGTACCGTAATCGATCGTTCCTTATCTCCTACGATTTTTTGTGCAATGGCTTCCGTATCTGCATCAATCGTTTGGGTAATACCTCTTTGTTCAGCCGCAAGCGCCTTTGATATATTGAGAACATTATCGAGCTCCGCCAATTTAATATTCTTAATCTTTCTTTCCAACTGTGGGTCAAATCTCATCTCCAAGATTAAAACGTCGATGATATCGACATGCCTGTCAGCAAGTCTTGAAATAAGCTGCTCTTTGAATGCTGCAGCCCTTTTTCGCTTTTCATCGGGGTTGTAGAGATCGCGTTCTGACATTTTCCCCAACACACTTCTGGCAATGTCTCGTATTTCGTTCTCTACGATTATTTTGTACCGCTCACCCACACCAATATCCTGACGCAATTTCCACGCCTGCCCTTTCTTGATTTGGAATTTAACAATGAGATCAGCGGAGACATCATAGTCATCCGCAGTTCTTATGGCAGCCTCCTGACGCTCATCATGTCCCATTCGGGAAGGTGATTTTACAAGTTCAAGTGTCTGTACCGTGCTATCATAAAGATCCCATTGATCAATGCCGGAAATTGCCCTGTGCCATCCTGGTCCGGAATCCTTTTCCACCAAACCCCTCTTGACACCCCAAATTATCGTTCTGACTCCTACCTGATCGACTCCCACTTTTATGACAAAGAATTTTATACCAATAACAAATAAAATCAAAAAAACGACAATACCGATAGGGATAACATATTTTGCCGCAAACTTGCCTAAGTGCATTTTTCGCCTCTTTTAGAAATAATGTAGAACGTAATGGTAAATTTCCTTTATGGAGATTTGTCTGGCCCAGGCTTTAAAGGACTAACCAATGCCGCGTCGGGTGGTTCTGGAAACATATAATCGATCTTTGGGGCATCTTCAATATATTTGAAACGTTGTATGCTTTGCGGTGTTTCGATGCCTTGCCGGACAATCGGTGTGCTTCTGACAATAGCCTGTTTTAACCGTTTAGCGTACTCAAGCCTCACTAAATTACGTCCACCATCCCCTTCCAAAGCGTTTCGCAACAACCGGACACCCTCGGCTTCGGTCTTAAGCGTAGCAAGAATTGCATCCGCCTCTTTTGCAAGTCGTTCATACTCGGCATCTGCTTCAAACCTGGCACGGATAAGGTAGGCATCTGCGTCTTGCTTCTTTGCTTCTCCACTACCGCGTGCATCCATAATGCGTTTATCGCATTCGCCACGAAACCTTGCCACTTCTACTTCCAATTTTTTCGTTTCTTCAACAACAACCCTTCTTTGGTTTTCTTTTGCGGCCTCTGCCCTGGTTTTTTGCTCTTCAACCTCTTTGTCAGCCAATCTTCGTTCCTGGATTTTTTCCGCATACTCTCTATAATAGCGATAATCAGATAAGTCTATAGAGGTAACGGTAAAGCCGTGGATTTCCAGCATTTTATTGATCTCTTCCTTCGCCTTTTGCGCCTTAATATCGCGCTTAGAGGCTATCGGAAATTCACCTAATGTTAATTCGCCGTAACAATAATAACAAATCGTACGCGAATAGTCATACAGCCATTTTTGTTTAAAAATATCGCCTACCCCGGTATTTTGAACAACGTATACAGCGTATTCCGGCCTCAGCATGTAATGTATAAGCAAATCCAACACGACATCACCACCGTCGATCGACTTTACCATAAGGGGGTTTCCCTGGGGATGCTTTTCGTCTATTTCCGCCGCTGTCATTTTTAAAATTTGCTCTCTTTTATCCAAGACATAGATATCCTGGATGAATGGATAATAAAGAACTGCACCAGCTCTATTTATAAATTTTATGCCACCGGTGAGGTTGTTTACCACTACAGCAACCTCGTCTGCCGCTATTTCTTTCCAACTTAATTCCTTTCCGCCATATATACCACCCACTATTATCCCGATTATAATTAGCGCGATAATGGCTTTCCGGTAGATATAAAAGTGTCTAACCTTTACTTTGAAGTCCTTATCCATAATCTGCCCTTTTTCCTAAGGTGGTTATTAATGAAGGATTATAATCTTTCCTTTTTTTCTAAAATCGGTTAATAATTATAAAAACATCTCTTTGTAACGTCAACAGAAAATTAAAATTCATCACCATACAATCTGTTCTTCTGCTGGTAAATTTTTTTGGTTGTTATCGGTTTTACGAAATCATGCCTCCGTAATGTGTGCCGTCTGACAAATAGGCAAAGATCCAAATTGTAAAACCAATTTCACTTTTGAAATACTCTCATGCTCATTTTTCATACATGAATAACGGACATTTTGTTGTTTAAGTCAACACAACTATCAATTTGTAGACCACTAATGACATATTGCCTTTCTCATAAAAATTCGGAATGAAATTTGATACTCTTGTACCGATAGTATCTCAAGCTATAGAAATTTCGTAACACTTTAGTTTTTTGAAAAATAGCCCCGTAGGGGTGAAATGTTTATA
>CAZBCT010000072.1:0-16143 GCA_964490485.1 uncultured Candidatus Brocadia sp.
TTTGCTTTTTCCTGACATAATAACCTCCAATTTCGTTTTTGAGGTTATTGTACCATAATACCTACCATCTGTAAATGTTTTATGAAAACGTTATACTAGTTATTTGCGGGACACTATACTGGCATGAAAGAGAGTAAATTAACTTTTAAGAGTGCGGGCGTAGATGAAACCACAAGGTTCGGTGAAAGATTGGGTATGCTATTATCACCAGGAGACGTTATTGCCCTGAACGGTGAACTTGGCGCAGGAAAGACGACTCTGGTAAAGGGTATTGTCCGGGGATTGGGCGCTACGGACATGCGTGCTGTGAAGAGTCCCACTTTTGCATTGGTTCATAAATATGAAGGCCGTATTCCGATTTATCATTTCGATGCGTATAGGCTGGAAGATGGTGAAGAAATGCTGGACATCGGGAGTGACGAGATGATCTATGGAGACGGTGTGGCTCTTGTGGAATGGGCAGACAAGGTGTTGGAATGCCTACCCAAAGAATACCTGAAAATAACTTTAATTGCTATTTCTGAAAATGAGAGAAGTGTTGAGATATGTGGTTATGGAAAGCGCTATGATAAAATAATAAGCAAGCTATTATAGTCCGGTGAGGAGATCAGACTTGTCTGAGCAAAGATGATAGGAGAAAGGGAAGAATGGTGAATATACTACATATAAATATTGGCAAGGTATTTTCTCTTGGCGTAAAACACCACACTAGCGTGCTTGATTGGATTGACTTACTCTCAATGTCCTGTAGGTCATCGTAGAAAGGAATTGCATATCTTCATGCTTGAATTTGTCGTAGCTTTGATATACTGCTGGCAATTTCGACTACTGGATAAAGTAGGATTGGTGTGCCAATCGGGCCACTCTCCAAAGTGGCTTATTATCACCTTTTATCTGTCGCACATCGGCTTAGTACTGACCATGTTGCCGTTTAGGTATCTTTCAGAAGAAAACATCACATCTTAAACTCCACAAAGAAGTTCTGGCTGATTCGCGTAATAGGATTGGCGACTCCCGTTGTCGGGATAGCAGCTGAGTTGTTCGGCCAGTGCTTGGAGGCTTACCTTCCTTACATCCGATGGGCAATAGCCGTCATTCTCTTAGCATTAGTGATCATATGGTACATCTGCCTTTTTCGGAACAAAAAGACTGTGAAGGGGTAGAGTTAAATGTTCAGATTGATCATATTCATCTGCTTGTCATGGTTGTGTCGAAGATATCGATATCCGATTTTGTAGGTATGAATAAAGACAGAACCGCCATTCATATTTTCAATAAGTTTCGACATGTAAAACAAAAACCTTATTGGGTCAATCAGGTCTGGTCAAGAGGTTGCTGTATTTATACCGTAGGCTATGATACAGAAAAGATACACAAATATGTGAAGCACCATGAATAGAAAGAGCGTCACGAAGAGTCACAACAGAAATTTAGCATTTAACTTTGTCAGGGGACAACTTAACATGCTTCCTTTGGGAGGAAGGCATTTTCATCCCCTTCCGGGGGTTATCCCAAAGCCACCTGCTTTGCGGGTGATTCTTTACTTCATAAATCTTTCCACGAATATTGCATTACTTTATAAGAAACGATTTGAAAAAGTCACGGCAATTATTTCTCCTGATTATCCTTTGGTTTAGCTAAACTTCGGGAGTCATAGGGGTCACCCATTTGACCCATGAGAAAAAAACTAACCAAGCCTTTCTTCCAGCACTTCTTTTGTGTATAAGGAAGTATACAATCCATTGGCGGCGATAAGCTGTTCGTGTGTGCCACTTTCAACGATCCTGCCATCATTCATGACTATAATCAGGTCAAACCCTTTGATTGCAGGTAATCTATGAGTAACAACGATTAAGGTCTTGCCGGGAAAATTTTTCAGGATATTTTTCATAATGGTATCTTCTACCCTTGCGTCTACGGCAGAAAGGCAATCATCCAAAATAATAATTGAGGGATTGATAGCCAGCGCCCGTGCTATGGTTATCCGTTGTTTTTGTCCACCAGACAAGTTGATTCCCCGTTCCCCCAGATAACTTTCAAATTTTTGGGGGAGTTCCTGAATTTCATTTTCAACACCGGCAAAACTGGCAAATTGCCGTGAGGTCGTATCGTTGCCTTCTGTTTCAACTCCGAATAATATATTGTCGGTAATCCGCTCGGAAAACAGGAATGTGTCCTGCGGCACAAAACCAATATGCTGCCGCAATACCTTAATATCTATCGTGTTAATATCAGCATCATCAATAAAGATGCTTTGGTTGTTTACCGGAACTATGCGGGGAATCATATTTACCAGGGTTGATTTTCCACTTCCTATGGGGCCTACAAGAGCGATACGTTGTCCTGCGGAGATCTTGAGATTTATGCCCTTTAAGACCCATTCTTTTTGGGAATCGTAACGAAAATTTACGCCCCTGAATTCGATATCACCCGCAGGGATAAATGGCTTTACTCCAATATTGTTTGCGACGATCTCAGGTCTCTCTTCCATCACCTCATCAATACGTTTCATAGAGGCTTTGCCGCGCTGAAGAAGAGACAGGCACCACCCTATTGCGGTCATAGGCCAGACCATCATAGAGATATACCGTTGAAAAGCTACAAGGGTTCCCAGCGTGATTGCTTCTTCGATAACCATCTTTCCACCCATAAAAAGCAATATAATAATACCCGTATAGGTAATATATTCGAACGCAGGTCCCAGGAGGGACTGAGGGATGGCAAGTTTAAGGTTTTTCTTTACAAAGTCTTTGCACAGTCCCAGGAATATCCTTTCTTCCTGCCGGGACATATTGAATGATTTTACAACACGGATGCCGGATATATTTTCCTGTACCTTTTCGCTGATCCTTGAAAAATCTTCCTGCACGGCACGGAACCGTCTGTCAATGATATCTTTGATTTTATAAGCAATGAACGGCGTCAGCGGCATCAGCAGGAAGGTATAGAAAGACAATTTTGGAGATAAATAGATAATCACTGGAGGTATCACAAAAAAATAGAATATGGCATCGAGCCCGATCAGGAGTCCTGGTCCAACGGCCATACGAACGGCGCCGATATCATTGGTCGCCCGTGACATGAGATCACCCGTCTTGTATTTCTGGAAAAATTTCTGGGAGAGTGTCTCGATGTGTTTAAAGAATGCCATGCGAAGGTCGTAGTCGCACCGGAAGGACGTCCCGATAAAGTTCATTCGCCACAGGTAACGGCATACCCCCTGACATAGACTCACCAGCATAAATAGCCCGGCAAAGGTTACAATTTTGGTAAGATTTGTCTCGTTGGGAAGGATATCAATGGCCTTTTTGATAATGAGTGGTGGAAAGATATTGATGATGTCTACGGCGATCAGCGATATCGTCCCGAAAATAAAATAGCGCTTATACTTCTTTACAAAAACCCGGTAAATAACGCTCTCTTCATAAAGTACCCTTAGCTTCTTAATCATGATGTTACTGCCATTTCTCAGATTTCAAAATTTAAGGAGCGCATTTTTCCTTAAGGCATAAGGAAAATACTCTCGTGGATATCATCAATTAATTTACTTTTCCTTGCCCATGCAAAAAGTGTCGTGACGGCCTTCTTACCGATTTCACCCAAATCAACACTGTAAGTATTAACATATAATTGGATGTGCTGATTCCGGACGCTTTCATCCATCTCCTGGGCATGGCATCTGACAAACTCACGGGATGCCGCAGGATGGGCAAGGGCATATTCCACGCTTCTTTTCACCATTCGATTCACTTTGCAGGCAATGCCAGCGGGGACGTTCCGTTTTATTGCAATTCCACCCAAAGGGATGGGAAGCCCCGTTTGTGTTTCCCAATACGCGCCCAGATCCATAATTTTGACCAGTCCTTTTCCCTGATAGGTAAAGCGGTTTTCGTGAATAATGACGCCTGCATCTACCTTGTTGTGTACGATTGCATTTTCGATATCTGAAAAAAGCATTTCTACTTTATTCGTTACCAGGGGAAAGGCCAGGCTCAATAAAAAATTAGCGGTGGTATATTTCCCTGGAATTGCGATGATGAGATTCGCGATATCGCATCTTTCATTTTCTGGTTTTGAAATTAACAGCGGGCCGCAGTTTTTACCAAGAGCGCTTCCTGCATCTAATAAAACATACTGGCTGGTTACGTGAGCATAGGCGTAGTAGCTGAGTTTTGTGACGTCTAAGGTATGCCGGAGGGCGAGCATATTGAGTCTTTCCACATCGTTTATGACCAGTTCAAATGACAATCCTTCCGTATCAATTTTTTTATTCACCAAGGCGTCGAAGGTAAAGGTGTCGTTAGGACAGGGAGAAATACCGAGGGTTAGTTTCATACGTTAGAGCTTTACTTTCTCAAAATTATTTGTGTACAGGTGTTTGTTCATGAGGGATATTCAAATAACTCTTTATGATTGTATCAGCGCTTTGTAATATGACGAATAATTTTCAGCGCAATTTTATTGAGATTTTCGATAGCCAAAGGGATTTTCCATCGGTCTTTATTTCTGTCTTCTACATAATTTGAAATGGTTCTGATCTGAAGACAGGGAACGCGTTCTATCAAACAGGCGTGAAAAAAAGCCGCCCCTTCCATGCTTTCAATATCAGGATCATATTTTTGGATAATTTTATCAATGCTCTGTTGGTAGCCGTGTACTTTATTGACGCTTATGCCTTTTACCTTTTTTATCTCTGATGTTCCGTAGGCTGAGTCAGGGGTTTTGTTCAGTAATTTACCGGCTTGATAGGGGAATTGATCGGGAGGCAACAGGTGTAGTTCTATAGCATCCAAAAAATTTTCTTTATCCTCTGCGCCTAAGTCTGCCACAACTTCTTCGACAACATTCACGGACATTCCAATTGCAATGTCCCTCCTGAAACTGCCTGCAATTCCCAATTGTAATGCCAGGTTATAGGTATTGTTTGCTAAAATCTTTCCCATGAAATAGGCTGTATGCATCAGCCCTACCCCGGCAATAAGGATGTCAATGTTCACGTGGTGGTAGTGAACCGTCTTCATGCTGAATTCTTTGGCTTCACGGTGTCCAAGAGATAACAAGAGCGGTTTAATCTCAGGGACGGTCGCTGCAACAACAAGTAATTTCATAGATTCTTTTCCTTAATTCTTAAAGTTATTTTATAAGAAACGATTTGGAAAAGTCACGGCAATTTTTTTCTTTTCTGGATTATTTACAGTTGCTTTTGTTTTCACTAAGATCTGGTATGTTTTATTAATTGTTTGATTTTAAAGGATGATTTTTATAAGATTTTAAAATTATTGTAGCATTTTTTTGTTTGTCTAAATACCGGAATGGTTTATCTGGTAATCTTACGGATATGTATCATAAGGTAAATACTACAGTTTTTTTACTCTCAACGTTTGTGCGGGAATATTTATATAAGGTAGTCTTTCTCTTCTTGATAGTCTCCTTTTCTTTTCCTTGCCACAGTGCCTGGGCAGTCACTATGCAAGGAAAAATCTATAAAACCACATCAAAAAAACACAGCGCACGGAAGTTGATTAAAGCTGGAAATGCGCATTATAAACGAGGCAGGTATGAGCGCGCTGTCAAAGCGTATAATAATTCCATAGCACGTTATCCTGACTACTTTGAGGCGTGGGACGGTCTGGGTAATGCACTCTATTGTCTAGGGGATTATAATATGGCAATTCAGGCCTATGAGAAAGCGCTGGCGATTAATCCCAAGGCTAGCTCCACGCGGGTAAATAAGGGAATTGCCCTCTATAAACAAGGTAAATACGATGAAGCTTTGAAGTTATATGACAAGGTCCTTGAGTCGGAGCCAGGGCTTGCATCTGCCTGGTATAATAAAGGCGTCGCCCTGATCGCATTATACAGATATAACGAGGCAATGTATGCGTTTGATAAGGCTATGGAAATCAATCCAAAAGAGGATTTGGCATGGCATGGGAAGGGATATATCTTAATTCTTTTTGAACGATTTGATGAAGCACTGAAACTCTTTGGCAGGGCAGTCCAGACGAATCCCAAAAGGACATGGGCGTGGAATAATATGGGAATTACCTTAAACAGATTGGGGATGCACGATGATGCAATAAAGGCATTTGATAAGGCAATCGAAATTAATCCGAAGAGTGCAAGGGCGTGGCATAATAAGGCAAATAGCCTGTACAATCTGGGAAAATACGACGAATCGATGAAGTTTTACAATAAGGCTGTGGAGTTAGATCCTCTCTTGTATGCAGGAGTAAAAAGATAAAAATCTTTATGAATACCACTTTAAGGGTTATATTCCAATTAATACTCACTTCTTTTATATTTACATTTTTCTTTGTCTTACCCTGTCAGCAGTTTTCTGTAGCTGCATGGTCTTCTCATTCGCGGGAAAATACGGCAATCTGTACGGCTTCCGGACAGCAGAGTTCTCCACAAATAATTAGCGATGGCGCTGGGGGAGCTATCATTGCATGGGAAGATGCGAGAGATGTCCATTTTGATATCTATGTTCAACGCATTGATGCACGGGGAAACATCCTATGGCAGAAGGAGGGTGTTCCTGTTTGTACTGCACCCGAGAATCAAAAACGACCAAGGCTGGTAAGTGATGGTGATGGAGGCGCTATTATTGTGTGGCATGATATGAGGAGCGGTATTGGTAATTACGATATCTATGCCCAACGTGTTGATGCAGAGGGAAGCCCTGTATGGACAAAAGACGGCATACCTGTCTGTGATGAAATGAAAGAACAGAATATTCCCTGCATTGCATCGGATGGTGCAGGGGGGGCGATTGTTGTTTGGGAAGATTTTCGGACGAACTATGCAGATCTTTATGGTCAGCGGATTAATAAAAACGGCGAGTCGCTTTGGATTAAAAGTGGGGTACTCGTTTGTGGCGTATCAGGTGCGCAAAATGCACCAGAAATCGTATCCGACGGGACAAGTGGTGCCATTGTCGTGTGGCAGGACTTTCGGAGAAATTACGCGGACATTTATGCTCAACGCATCGATGGAAGTGGCGCTATATTATGGGAGAAATGGGGGGTTGTGGTATGTAATGCCCAGGGGCATGAGAGTTTTGCCGTTGCCGTGAGTAATGGAGCGGAGGGGGCAATTGTAACGTGGATAGACACCCGTAACGGCACCAATAATAATGATATCTTCGTCCAGCAGATTGATGGGAATGGAGCTGTGCAGTGGTTAACTAATGGCGTTCCCTTATGTGCTGCATCAGGAAACCAAAATTATCCTGTGATTGCTACCGATGGCGCCGGTGGTGCCCTGAGTGCATGGTGGGATATGCGCAGCGGAGATTTCAATATTTATGCACAGCGAATAGACCTTTCCGGTTCCGTCAAGTGGGAAAACAATGGTGTTGCTATCTGTATAGAGACGGGTATTCAAAACCGTGTGTCTATAATCAGCGATGGCAACCACGGAGCAATACTGGTGTGGAATGATAGCCGTATGTCTCCGGCTGATTTTGATGTGTATGCGCAACGAATTGACCAAAATGGCCTCCCTTTGTGGGGGAAAAATGGTGTAGTTATTTCTGCAGCATCTGACACCCAATGTTTCCCACTGTTAGTTGGTGATGGAACGGGTGGGGCAATTATTACCTGGCAGGATGGCCGTCAGAAAGATAAGAATTATTGGGACATCTATGCCCAAAAGATCAATAGTGGAGGTTCATTAGGGGAAAACTGAACACTGAACGCTTATGATTTTGATTTATCTGGGTGGCGTAGTACATATCTCCACGGCATGAGTTCTTCCCGGCCGGCAATAATTTCATGGGGTATTATTCCATGTTGTTTCACTCTTTTGAAAAATCTCCCACGATTATCGAATGATTACCGGCAAATAGGCAAGGGAGATTGTGCTGTCCTGATCTGCAATCCATTACGTTTACCACAACAAGATATTCATCAATATGAGTTCAAACATCATAAAACGGGGAAAAATCTTTTTGCTTGACAGGGTTCATCGATTGTGTTAATTTGTTACAAATTTATGTGTTTAGCGTAGTTATGCATGAATTACCATTTGGAAGGAGGTAATGTAAGATTAACCAAATAGTTCGATGGATGTTATAGAATAACGACTGATAAGTTATTTTAGAAAGTTTAAAGTATCAAAGGGTGGCTAATTTATAAATGTTCTTGCTGAGTACAAAAGAAAAATTTCAATAAAAATATACGGGAGAAAGCGAAATGAAAGCGTACAAAAAATATTTAGCAGAGTTGGTTGGCACGTTTGCGCTTGTATTTATAGCGGCTGGCTCTGTATGTGCGGATTTTTATTTGAGACAGGAAGGGGGGCAAGGACTAGGTCTTTTAGGTATTTCTATTGCGTTTGGTGTGGTGGTGACTGCCGTTATTTATGCAACGAGTTATGTTTCCGGTTCTCATGTAAATCCTGCAGTAACGATCTCATTTTGGATTAGCAAAAGAATGGACCCTAATACAGCCATTATGTACATTATTTCTCAGATTGCTGGTGCAACAATTGCGGGGCTAGCATTGAGAACGCTTTTTCCTGATGCGCTGAAGACGGTATATTTAGGTACCTGCATGTTATCACCAGGAGTTTCTATCGGTCGTGGAATATTGATGGAATTTATTATTACTTTTCTTCTGGTCTTTACTATTTACGGGACATTGGTAGATAAAAGGGCAACTGCTGGGTTTGCAGGGGTTGCTGTTGGTCTGGTAGTACTCTTTGGTGTTATGATTGGAGGTACAATCAGTGGCGGTGCAATGAATCCGGCGCGTGTTTTTGGTCCCGCTATTGCGTCAGGGCAGTTTACCCATCACTATGTCTGGTGGATTGGCCCGATTCTGGGTGGAATTGTCGCGGGTTTTGTGTATGATCGACTCTTTGCTGATGTGAAAAAATAAGAATAACGAACTTAAAATAAATCCTGTTATCCTATAACAGAAATCAAAAATGGACGGCAACGTGTAAACGCAATTTGCACGTTGCCGTTTTTATTGAGAGGCTACTTTTGTTTGACATTCATAAAGTGCTCAGGATTATTGAACAGGAAAACAAACGGTTTATCGAGCCCATTGTTACAACCATTTCCCGGGAACGAACCCCATTTCACGTGCTTATTTCCTGCATTTTAAGTCTCAGGACAAAGGATCAGACCACCCGTGAAGCTTCAAATCGGCTCTTTGCCATGGCCGATAATCCAGAAGAGATGGTAAAGATTCCTGTAGAAACGCTGGAAAAAATTATCTATCCGGTAGGGTTTTATCGGACAAAAGCAAGGAAGATCAAGGAGATTTGCGGGATATTGATTACAACATACTCGAGCAAAGTGCCGGATGAAATTGATGAATTATTAAAACTTAACGGGGTAGGCCGTAAAACGGCAAATCTCGTGGTAACTCTTGGATACCGAAAACCAGGCATTTGTGTGGATACCCATGTTCATCGGATTACCAACCGCTGGGGATATGTTAAGACAAAAAATCCTTATGAAACTGAATTTGTCCTTCGTGAAAAACTCCCGAAAAAATATTGGCTTACCATTAATGATTTTCTTGTTACGTTTGGTCAAAATATCTGTGCCCCCATTTCCCCAAAATGCAATATCTGTCCTGTCAATATCTTTTGTAAAAAAATAGGAGTGACAAAGCATCGGTAATTTATTGATGGTTTCGCCGGGGAAAAACCATTTCCTGTGGGTATAGAGGTTTATGAGGTATTAAGGATAGCAAGAGTTTTTGTTTTAGACGTATGATTCTAAACTTAGGAGTGATACATCTTCACCCTGGAATTCACGATTTGCGAACAGTTATTTTGAAGAGTAGAGTCAAATGGCAGTACGGGATATACAAGAATCTCTGAATAGCCCCAAAAGAAATAAAGAGGGGTATTGGGGACATAATTTCTGTATCAACGGGATTAACGAAACATAAAAATCTTGACAAGTGGCGAGATAATATCGTATCTTCACTCAGATACTCAGATAAGGAACGTAAAACTTTAGTGCAGAATAATAGGGTCAAAGGGGAGAGGTTTTGGTTTAGGATAAATTTCTGGAATCAAAAAGCAATTCTATGAAAATTGGCATCCTTGCGGATACTCACGATAATATCCATGCTATTAAAACAGCAGTCTCGTTTTTTAATACCCAGGATGTAAAGTATATCATCCATGCTGGTGATTATCTTGCTCCTTTCTCCCTGAAAGAAATGATGAACGTGAATGCAAAGTTTATAGGGGTATTTGGAAATAATGATGGCGAACGGACGGGACTGCATGCGGTATGTAAAAATTTGCATGAGCCCCCTTATGATCTTATTTTAGATGGAAAACATATTATTATAACCCATATGCTTGAGAGTCTATCAAAAAGGTCGAAGATGAATACGGATTTCATTGTTTATGCTCATACGCATGTACCTGAAATTAAACCGGGACTTCCTATGTACATCAATCCGGGTGAGTGTGGCGGATGGTTAAATGGGAAGAATACCGTTGCAATACTTGACCTTAAGATATCCCAAGCAGATATTATTGACCTTTCAACAATATCCCTGGATAAAGGTTAGCAGTGGATAAAAGATTTTCTAAAACAGTTTTTATCTCGTTATGCCTTCTCTGTTGTGCGATGCTCTGCGGTTGTGTTTTACGATCTCTCACCATTGATTCACAACCTCCAGGAGCAATGGTTTATTTGGACGACGAACTGATTGGTGAAACACCAGTTACGACTAGTTTTACCTATTATGGAACCCGAAAGATCACTTTAGAAAAAGTAGACGCTGAAGGCAGACTCATGTATGAAAGAAAAATTATTTACGAAAAAATAAAACCGCCTTTTTATCAAATGTTGCCGCTGGATTTTTTTTCTGAATTAATTATTCCTGCAAAGCTGAAGGATGAACATTATTTAGCTTATCAATTAGAGCCGCTACAAGAGGTGTCTAAAGCTGTACGCCAGGAAGAGGTTCTAAAAAATGCCGAAGATTTGCGAAAACGGTTACATAGTCCTCTTGCCTATTAGATAGTTTGTACTATCTCTTCCAGCGGTTTCCGATGCGTTGGTTCCGGGATATCAAGGGGATATCCTAGTGGGGTTAATGCTACAGGTTCAATTCCTGGCGGGAGGTTTAAAATAGATTTTACAATGGCTGCTTTAAAAGCTGCAACCCAACAGGTGGCCAATCCCTCCGACGTCGCAGCAAGGATGAGATGATCCATGGCAATCGTGGCATCAATGTCTGCATAGTTTTTCCCGTCGTTTCGTTTCCATCCTTTTTCAGGAATACTGCAGGCGCAGATGATTATTGGCGCTGCATAAAACCATGGTGCGTTATATGCATTTTTAAATTGATATTTTATTTTTTCATCCTTGATAACCAAAAAATAGATAGGTTGTCTGTTCGCTGCACTAGGGGCAGACAGCACAGCTTCCAATATTCGTTTAAGCTTTTCTTCTTCAACTGGTTCTGACTTATAAGAACGAACACTCCGCCTTTTCTTCATTATTTCATAAATATCCATAGTCTTCCTTTTAAAATTCTATGATCTTCCAACGGTTAATCTTTGCGTATAATCTGAGTAAAGGGCTTGCGTTTACCGCTACCGGATATCCAACCATCCGCATAAATTTTATATCTACATATTGATTAGCATAGGCATAAGAAGAGGAAAGATCAATATTGTACTCTGTAACAAGGCGGTTCACAATCTTTGCTTTTCCCCCGCTGTATGAATGTATACCATTAATTTCACCGGTGATTATACCTTTGTTATCAATGGCAAGGCTCGTCCCTATACCCACATCAGCATTACAATACTTTTTAAAACAATCCACAAAAGGGCTTAGCGTTCCTGATAACAACACGATGAAATACCCCGCATTTTTCAGCATCTTCATCTCTTCTATAGCAGATGAAGAAATGTGCGAGGAAATCCGCTCTTTGAAACATTCGTTTATGCTAGAAACAATTTTTTCATATTCTTTATTTTTCAAATAATATTTATTTTTTCTAACATATAACCCTTTGAAAAGCAACAGGTTATTAAAGAACATATTTGCAAATCGCAATAGATCCTGGAAAGTAATAAGTTTTTTGTCCAGAAGGTATCGGAAAAAAACCCTCTCGGACGAGATATTTCTTATTATGGTTCCATCGATATCAAATATAGCAGCTTTATTCACAGGGTTGGATTCTACAAAGTATACGGGTTTCTTTCAATGAAAAATTTGCGAAAGTACCAGCATCTTGGCTATACAATAGATTGATTTGTTACAGATAGGTACAAAAAATCATAAATACCGCACAACAAAATAGTTATAATCAACATGTTGTATTGATTGTTAAAAAGTATACAAAATATTGTGTTTTCCCATTGACAAATTAAATTTTTTTGATATAAATATGCGCACATGTAATGTACAACATATAGCGGCGTATATAATTTTGATAAAGCTTTAAAAGAAATGGAGGTGGCCGGTCGGATAATTGAAGTTAGAAAGGTATTACGTTGTTTGTGTTGCCGAAGTGCATAAATTATAGTGGTTATTTACTGACGAAACTGATACGGTAGAGGAAAAAACGACTAACAATACATAAGGAGATATGGAAAATGACAGCAGCAATACTGGAAAATCCTGTGGTACGGGGTAGAGTTGACAGCAAGGAAGATGTAGAGATATTAATTGAAGAGAAGCTGAGTGCCTTTGATACAGCAATAGAGCGGCACGAATTTTTGGAGATCGATGGAGATATCTTAGGAAATACCCCAAAAGAAGATTGCATAAAGATTATTAACCATAAGTTAGAATGTGCGTTTGCCATAGATATTGATTCGGTGATTCGTCAGGATGTAGGAACGGTTATTCATGCCCTTGAGACGGGGATTACGACACGTCTCTACGGAGTTACGCGCATAGTAGGATATTACAGTAGGGTATCTAATTGGAATAAGTCAAAAATTGGCGAATTACATGACAGACATATGGGAAGGTATTCTGTCCGATAAATATAGTCAAAGGTAATCAACCCCCATCGGGCACCCCTTTGTTAATTAAGAGCCATTGTGGTGTGAATGTTACGCTGCAATGGCTCGCTTTTTGAGTGACAATAAATTTTACCCTTAGTCTGCAGATGGAATAGTTTGTGGCATTCTGACGGTAAGCACAGGACACGGAGCTTTCCGCACCACTTTTTCTGCCACGCTGCCCATGACAGCATGAGAAAGCCCAGTTCTGCCATGAGTACCGATTACAATCAGATCCGCGTCAATTGAGTTTGCAGCAGTAATGATCTCATGAAAAGGGACACCCTTTACTACGATTGTTTCTACCTCCAGAACATCTAATGTTCCTTCCGGCAGGCTTTTCAGCAAATCTTCCCGGATTTTAGTCAAATCGATCTCGTTCAGTTTATAGGGGCTGAATTTGTAAATTTCGGTGTCGTATAAACGAATATCTATTACGTGCATGAGATATAATTTTGCCTCATCCTTTAATGCTAGAGAAATGGCATACTTTAAAGCACGATACGAACATTCTGAGTGATCTACCGGGCATAGTATTTTCTTTAATACAATCATACGCTCTCCCAATAAGTTTTTTATACCTAAATACCAACGCCGTCAATGGCCGTATTACATGATGGACACCTTGCATTGACGATGTTGCTTTCCATGATCTGATATCCATATCTTTTGATAAGAATCTTTTTACACGTATAGCAATAGGTATTTTCACCTCCTTCACCAGGAACGTTACCTTCGTAGACATAGCGGAGGCCTGCCTCCATGCCTATATTACGAGCCATTCTTAAGGTATCTACCGGCGTTGGTGGTTTTTCAATGAGCCGATACTGCGGGTAAAAACGACTTACATGCCAGGGAATTTCGGGCCCAACACTCTTTATGAACTCTGCAATTTGTCTTAATTCCGATGCTGAATCGTTAATTTCAGGGATGATCAAGGTGGTAATTTCTATCCAGATTCCCATTTCTTTATAGGAACGGATACAGTCGAGCACCTCTTCCAATCGAGCACCGCAGAGCTTTTTATACGTTTCAGCGGAGAAGCTTTTTAAGTCAACATTGGCTGCATGCAAATACGGTTTTATTGTTGTTAAGGCTTCGCGTGTTATATACCCATTTGTTACAAATACATTTTTAATAGACTGCTGTGATGCTATTTTTGCAATTTCATATGCATACTCGAAGAAAATGGTAGGTTCAGTATAAGTATATGCAATACTTTTACAATGATACCGAATGGCATCTTCAACAATCTTCTCTGGCGCGATGTCTCTGCCTGCAATATGATCTTGATCCTTCGGTAATTGGGAGATCTCATAGTTTTGGCAGTTCAAACACTTGAAATTACACCCTACCGTTGCCACAGAGAATATGGTACTGCCAGGATAAAAATGAAAAAGAGGCTTCTTTTCAATAGGGTCTACATTTTCAGAGATAAGCTTTCTATAAACAAGTGAGTAGAGTGTCCCACCATGATTTTTCCTGACTCGACAAATACCCTTCTTACCCTCGTCGATGATACAACGATGACGACAAAGATAACATTTTACTTTGCCATCCCCAAGTTTCTCAAAAAACATTGCTTCTTTCATGAATTTTATCTTACAGTTTTTTGGTTGCTATGGCAAGTCTTTATCATTATTGAGCTATTTCATCAGGACGAAGAAATCGAAATGTAAAATAAAACGAGAATAAATCAAAATAATATCTTTGAATAAATTCAGTTTGTATTGAGTGTAAATTGGCTTATCTCGTGTACTTTTGTATTAGCATGTTATGATAGCTTAAAATCAGAGATATTTTTACTAAACTATTTTTTAATTCTTCCGATAAATAAGCATTGAACAATAATCAAAGTAATAACTCCAATTAATCAATTGGCCAAAATACAACCGCAGCAACATGTCATTTTAAAACACCGATTTGCAAAGTCCAAGGGTATTCAGAAACAACTAAATTGATAAGTACAAAAAGGAGGTAATCAAAGAACAGTGTCGTATTTGATGCTATGGAACGATAAGGTATAGGAAAAATAAATTAACGAGATAAAAAGGAGAATTATTATGATGAAGAAAAGGAATAATACAGGTTTTACATTAATAGAGTTGTTGGTTGTGGTTGCTATTATTGGTATCCTTGCAGGCATTCTTTTGCCGGTATTAGGAAAGGCGCGTGAATCGGCACGCAGGACACAGTGTGCCTCAAACCTGAAGCAGATCGGTTTGGCCCTTAATATGTATGCCAATGATAACAACGAAGCACTTCCCACAGGTGGTACTACAAAAGCTACAGAACTACAATCACTGGGAAAATTATTTGATGTGTATATTACCGATAGGAAGGTTTTCAGATGTCCAAGTGACACCGGCGTTACCGAAACCGGTGTGTTAACGATAGCAAAAATGGCGGATGCTTCGTCGTTGAATACTTCATTTACTGATGCATCGTGTAGCTATGGTTACGATGATAACCATACAGCAACTAACGATCCAGGGGTAGTTGTTGTTGCAGATAGGCTGGGAACCGATACTGCAAGTACGGGACTTTCAGCCAATCATAATAATAAAGGACAAAATGTGCTCTTTATTGATGGTCATGTTGAATGGAAAGGCACTGCTACGTGCGGTTACTATGGTACTAGTCATGATAACATCTGGTTTGAAACAGGTGGAAGTTTGGGTGCGCGTGCAGTTAGTACGGTAGGAACCGATACAGCAATATTGCAATAACGTATTTTTATTACTTTTTTAAAGGGTAATATTCTAAAAATGAATATTACCCTTTTCTATTTTTGTTGGGTAAGCACCTCATTCATGCTGCCACTCCGATATCCTTCCATATCCATCGTCACGTATTTATACCCAATTTCCTTGAACTTTTTAACGAGGTCTCTTCGTCTGCCATTTTGCAAGAGTGCAGGGATGTCTTCCGGCATTACCTCAATCCGTGCAATGGTGTCGTGGTGTCTAACGCGGAATTGCCGCAGTCCAATACCCCTCAGATAATTTTCCGCCGCGGTAACGATGGCCAGTTTCTCCTCGGTTATTGAGTTTCCATAAGGAAATCTGGAAGACATGCATGCATAGGGGGGTTTATCCCAGTTGGAAAGTTTCAGATACTTCGATATCTCACGAA
>CAZBCT010000073.1:0-15850 GCA_964490485.1 uncultured Candidatus Brocadia sp.
TATTGTAACAATTTAGTTTTTTGAAAAATTCCAATAATAGCGATGTTTACCGCGCAGTGTAGGGGCGAAGCATTTGCTATAATTGGCATACATGCATTCATACCCAAACTGGCAAATGCTTCGCCCCTACTTTTTCAAAAAACTAAATTGTTACCGTTTATTTATTGTAAAAATCGTCAGGCAAACAACAAAAGCGGAAAGTGCACGGCAATTTCTTTAAAATGCCTGTCCAGACAGATGTATCTACCAGGACTTTATCTTTCATGCCTGAGTCTCACCCAATCCTTCTTAAATTTTAATTTACCCTCCATCTCGAACGCTTCCTCGATCCTCTTTCTCTTTACAAATTCTTCAAGGACAATAATCACACCCGCCTTTTTGGTCTTGCTATGAGACAGTTTCATTAATCCCCATCTCCGCAACACCCGGGTCTTGTTTTAGCGCCTTTTTGAACTTGCGTTCCTTGTGCCACGCGTTCAGGCAGGAGATGATAAAGACGCTAGATGGAGATAAAACCGACAAACAGGGATAAGGGTACAAGAATTTGCAATCTCTTTCTGGCCCTGACCTGATTTTCAAACTGGCCACTCCATCGAATAAAGTATTCATGAGGTAAACGGAAAGTAGCTGTCGCGCAGCTGATATGCGGAGTCGAAATCGCTTGCCGTGAACCGTTACCAAGAGTTAATTCTCGTGGTATAACTCATTGTCTTAAAAGAATGACCGGCCGGGTAATTCTTGAAAACAAAAAGGCAATTCAAAGAATTGCCTTTTTGTACTATATTTCTGATTACTCACACGAATAATCCTTCTTCAATTTGGATGACGAATGCCGTATTATCTCATCTAGCGACGTTCCTCACGCATTTCACCTTATTTCTTTTTCTCTACTTTTTTTGTTTTGCACCTGCTTCTCCTTCAGAGCCAGTCATTCCATGGTCTTCTTCTTCGTGACCTTCAGCGTGAGTTTTTCCTTCACTGCCGGAACCTTTTTTTGGGTCTTTGTGCTTATGTTCAACATATGATTCCTCATGCTTGTGTTCAACCTTTTTTTCCTTACTTACATCGCCTTCAGAGCCAGTCATTCCATGGTCTTCTTCTTTGTGACCTTCAGCGTGAGTTTCGGAACCTTTTTTTGGCTCTTTGTGCTTATGTTCAACATATGGTTCCTCATGCTTGTGTTCAGCCTTTTTCTCCTTACTTACATCGCCTTCACTGCCTGTCATTCCATGGTCTTCTTCTTTGTGTTCTTTGTGATGCGTTTCTTCTGCTATAGCAGGTCTAACAGATGCAATATTTACCATACCAACACTACAAATCAACCCACCTGCAACAAGAAAAGTAAGTCTTGTTTTCTTCAACATTTTCTTCTCCTCTCCAATTTAAGAAGTTGCTCCAGACTTCCTGAGAACACTCTCAGCGAAGTTGCTGGGATATTTTGCACAACGTAAAGCAAATTTTTAATTACAACATTTTTCAATGATATGTCAAATAAAATTTAATGATTTGAAATTATTAAAGGAAAACCGGGAATGAAGCTGAGTGAGGACAAAACCAAGCTCACTAATAGATTCGCCTTGCTCACCACAGGCTTCAAAAGAGGCTTTAGGTTACTTTATTTGCGGTTTTTAACGCGACATAATTGCGATTATCTGCTCCCATACAGACCTGCCTTGGTCGTATTATTTTTTGTTCGGTATCCTCCAGCATTTCCAGCCACTGGGCAAGCCAGCCTGATGTGCGGGGAATTGTGAAAAGAACAGGAAACATCTCTACTGGGAAGCCCATTGCCTTATAGACACCATAACATATAAGGTTGGGTTGAGTAAAGCGAAACCCAGCAATTGAGATTATTGAAGGATGCCCAATTGCAGCACCCATTCAGATTACCTTCACTTTGGCAGTTCTTTTCAACCTCTTTCATAAAAGGAGCTATTTAATTACATTCGGAATAGCTGTCAGGTGTAATGCCTTTTTAACTTGTATTTGAAAAAGTTAAGCTCTGGATTTCCAATAAACCGGTTTTGCGTCTAAAGTGAAATGGTTTCATGAATATTTCTTTTGAAGATTAGCAAATCCTTCATTTCCTGGAATTAATTTTACTTTGCCTTCATCAATTTCCTGACAACGTTTTTTAATTTCTTTCAGCCATTCATCATCTATTGGAAAGTCCTCTTGAAAATCTAAGCTTTCAAGAAGCAGCTCCGCGAGATACGCTCGAGAATTTGCAGGAAGTGCTAATATACTGTCAATAATATCTTCAATTTTTCTTACCATTTTAAACACCGCATAATTAATTTCTTATAAATTATCTCATTCATGTAGACATTTTTTAGTGCTTCTTCTTTAGTCTTTCCCTGAGACCAGCAACTTTTTAATGACGGGCAATGAGCTACAAAATAACCATCTTCCCCTTTTTCTAAGATTACTTTTATTTTCATCCTTAAGTTCCTTTTCAAAGAGAAATATTTTATTTACCCCAAGGCGTTTGTTGAACTCCGTGTATAACAGCAAGCACATCTATTTGATCGGGTTTAATATAGTAAATGATACGATATTGTCCTTCTATAACTTCACGGATTTGTTCTACGTTAAATTCTGGAACAATTCGGCCAGACAAAGGAAACCCTCCTATCTGCTGAGATCGTTTTGTCAAACGATCAACTATTCTTTTGGCATATTGATTCGAACTCTGAGCAATATAGTCATGAATTGCTGAAAGATGTTCAATTGCTGTATCTGTCCAATGTACCTTCACTTTGGTAGACCAAATTTTTCACGAACATGTTCAACAGGGGTAGTTCTGCCTGCCTTGCTATCATTAAGACCTGCTTCAATTGCCTGTCGAACATAGATCTCGTGCATGATGTCGTCCCAGGTAACTTCTTCAGGTAATTTATCCAATAAACGTCGTGCTTCTTTCTTAACGCTGTTTGTTTCCATTATGGTTCTCCTTATACTTAAATTTATGTAATTTAAAATTTCATGTCAATTTTTGCTTTTGTAAAGTAATTATACCATAATACCCGTCTCTGCGACAGTGGGGTCTTTCTTTAACGCCTTCTGAAACTTGTGTTCCTTGTGCCATGCATTCAGACAGGGGATGATAAAGACACTGACCAACGCCATGGCCATACCGCCGATAGAAGGAATTGCCATGGGTTTTGCCACCTCGGCGCCGGCGCCCGTTGACCACAGGATGGGAACGAGTCCAATAAATGTAGTGGCGGCCGTCATCATACAAGGTCGTATTCTTCTGGTGCCTGCCATCAGGATTGTATCGCGGATATCCTGGATACTTTTCATCTTTCTTTCGCCAAACAAATCATTGATATAGGTGGTAATAAGAACAGAGTCGTCGTCCACAATGCCAAAGATGGAGATAAAGCCTACCCAGACAGCGACGCTAAAGTTATAGCCAAAGAGGTATTGAAGCCAAACGCCGCCAGCAATGGCCGTGGGTATTCCTGCAAATAGGATAAACATGGTTTGCGGGAATGATTTGAATGCCATAAAGATCAGAATAAAACCTACAAACATCGATAAAGGCACAAGGATTTGCAATCTATTTCTGGCCCTGACCTGATTCTCAAACTGACCACTCCATTGAATAAAGTATCCCTGAGGTAACATGACTTTTTGTGCCACAACCTTTGACGCCTCTTCAACAAAGCTCATCGGATCCCTGCCACGCACGTTCATGAGGACATAAGCCCTCAAAAGGGCATTTTCACTACTGATCATGGCCGGCCCCATTACATACCTGACATCGGCTACCTGCGTGAGAGGGATAAGTGCACCCGTCGAACTGGAGACGTAAATCCTTTTTAGCGCATCAAAGTTGTCTCTGAGCTCCCGACTATATCTGACCCGTACGGGGTATCGTTCACGACCCTCAATCGTCGTTGTAATATTTTCTCCACCAATGGCTGTCTCAATAATATCCTGCACATCCTTAATATTGACACCGTAACGGGCGATTTCCTCCCGTTTTATCTTGAATTCCAGATAGGGTTTGCCGGTAACCCGTTCTGCATAAAGATCTGCAACCCCAGGTACGTCATGCAGGGCCTTTTCGACATCAAGGGCCAATTGTTGAATAACGTTCAGATCTGGTCCAAAGACCTTTGCTCCCACGGATGTGCGGATACCTGTTGCCAGCATGTCAATCCGGTTTACAATGGGCTGTGTCCATATATTGGCGACGCCGGGTATTCTCATTGCTTCATCCATTTCCTGAATGAGCTCCTGTTTTGTAATTGTCCGTTCATCAGGCAAAAGGAGGTGAAAGACAGGATGGAGGAACGAGGGGACATAGTTTAAAAATGTGTATTCAATCTTTTTCTTGCGCCAATCTTCCTTCGGTTTGAGGGCAACAACGGTTTCAAACATCTCAACAGGCGCAGGATCTGTAGGTGTTTCAGCCCTTCCCAGCTTTCCCACGACCATGTCAACTTCCGGAAAGGATTTTATAATCATGTCCTGTTTCTGCATAACCTTAAGTGCGTCCGTCAATGCCACGCTGGGTAGCATCACCGGCATGAAGAGAACAGAACCTTCATCGAGGGGAGGCATAAATTCTCTCCCCAATTTTTTTGCTGCAAAGACGGATGAGACAACGATTGCAAGGGGAATAGCAAGGAATGCCTTTTTATGATCTAATGCCCACTTGAGGACAGGTTGATAGCCTCTCAGGAGCATCCTGGATGAATAATTATCTTCCATAGGTCTCAGTTTGCCTTTAATCAGAAAGGCACACAGGAGGGGCACCAGGGTAATAGCCATGACAACCGACGACCCGATGGCAATGGTCTTTGTCCAGGCAAGCGGCGTAAAGAGCTTTCCTTCCTGTCCGGTGAGTCCAAAGACGGGGAAAAACATACAAATGGTAGTTAAGGCAGCAAAGAATATGGAGCCGCCGACCTCTTTTGAGGCGTCAAGGATGATCTGCGGCCTGCTTTTTTTGCCCTTCTGTTCTATGAGGTTTCGGTAGATATTTTCTGTCATGATGATAGACATATCGCTTACCTCACCGATAGCGATGGCGATACCGGTGAGGGACATAATGTTGGAATCGATACCCATCAAATACATACACAGGAAGGAGACAAGGATAGATAGGGGGAATCCCAGACAGCAGATAATGATACTCCGAACATGTAGCAAGAAGATGGCTACCACAATAGAAGTAATGATGATTTCTTCTATCCGCGCCTCTCTCAGGGTGTCGATAACCCGGTAGATAAGACCCTCTCTGTCATAAAAGGGGACGATCTTTACGCCCGGCGGTAAACCAAGTTCAATCTCTTTTATCTTCTCTTTTACCCTTTTAATTACCTTCAATGGATTTTGTCCCTGGCGCATGATAACGATTCCACCGGTAACCTCAGCGCCTTCCTTGTCAAGAGCGCCGCGTCTAAAATCACCTCCAATCTGGACGGTACCAATGTTTTTAACAAATACCGGCACACCGTTAAAACTGCCAACGGTAATGTTTTCGATATCCGTGACATTCTTAATAAATCCGAGGCCGCGAATGATAAACTCCATACTGCTACTTTCCACTACCTTGGCGCCCACATCGATATTGCTCTTGCGAACGGCCTCATATACCATCCCTACGGTCATGTTATATGCTAACAGTTTATTGGGGTCAACATCGACCTGATATTGTTTGACAAAACCGCCTACACCCGCTACCTCAGAAACGCCTTCAACGGCATTCAATTGATAGCGAACAAACCAGTCCTGGATGGAACGCAGTTGTCCAAGGTCATATCCTTCGCCTTCCACGGTATACCAGAATATCTGGCCAAGTCCTGTTGCATCGGGACCGAGTCTGGGTGTGACATCTTTTGGCAGTAATTGTTGGACAAAGTTTAATCTCTCCAGCACCCGGGAACGCGCCCAGTAAAATTCGACATTGTCCTTAAAGATAATAAAAATCATAGAAAAGCCAAATCCTGACTGTGACCGGATGACCTTCACGCCAGGTACACCCAGGAGATTAACCGTCAAAGGATAGGTGACCTGATCTTCGACGTCCTGGGGACTGCGTCCAGGCCAATCAGTAAAGACGATGCACTGATTTTCTCCAATATCGGGGATGACATCCATGTTGATGTGTTTTAAACCAAAGACGCCACCGACTATCACCAGGAGGTAGAAGCAGATAACTAGGAATCGGTTTTTGAGGCAGAGTTCGATGAGTTTATTGATCATATTTATTTAATAAATAGAAACCACAGATTTCACAGATTACACAGATTATTTTGTTTTGCCGTCAATTCTCTGGAATTTATTTTGATAATATTCAATTTTTAAACCTTCTGTAACGAAGGGATTCCTCACCAAAGTTTAAAAGTAATCCTGTGTTATGATGGCTAATAATAAGACTATTAATTAGCTGTGCTTCATCGACCTTCGATAAGGATTGCTCTGCTTTTATTTCGACCACAACTTCATTGTAAACAATGAAATCAGGAACATAATATTTTTTTAATTTTTGTTCTTTATAAAAAATTTCCAACCGAGGTTGAGAAATAAATGGAATATTTCTTAATTTAAGCTCAATTTTCAAACATTCCTGATAAACTGCTTCCAGATGCCCTGGTCCTACGATTCTATGTACCTCCATAGCTGCCCCAATAACTGCATGCGTTCTTGGATCTTGTTCCATAGATCTATAACCACCTTTAGATAATGCGTTTTACAAAGGTATATTTTTTTTCTGTGTAATCTGTGTAATCTGTGGTTTCAAATGTTATTTTTCTTCCTTAAACTCCATCGCCCCGCCGTACAAGGCGCTGGCGCCGCCGGTGAGCTGGCTTTGGGAATCGATAAGGAAGTTGGCCGATGTAACTACTTTGTCTCCTTCGTTCAAACCTTCTAAGACGGGATAATAATCACCGGCCTTCGGTCCGAGAACAACCTCTTTTCCCACATATTGTCCGCTTCCTTTCTCTAAATAGACAATCTTTCGTATACCGGTGTCGAGTACTGCCGTGGCTGGAATCGCGAGTACCTGCGTAGTTTTTTCAAGATTCATTCCACATTTGTTGCAATTCCCTAGTTTATCAGAAACAATCTCAGGATGCATCGGGCAGACGTAAGCGCTGCGTTTCTTAGGTTCAACCTTTTTTACCTTTATACCCAGATATTCTTTAACCTCCCATCGTCCCATTTGTCTCTTGCAATCAGGGCATTCACCTGGTTTATCTGAAGTCATGCATGCCATAGGACACATGTATACAAATTTTTGTTTTTCTTCGCCGGTGGGTAAGGTTATTGTGACACTCTTTTGCAGCATCATACCACACATGGGACACGACTTTGGCGCCGTTACTTCGTCCCATTCCTGCGGGCAAATACAAGTTAACTTTTCATGAGAAACTTCAAGAGGTATCTCCTTTTTTTCGAGCCGCATACCACATACGGGGCAATCACCATCAGTCTTTGAGGTATGACACCCCATTGGACACACGTATACCGTTTCCGTTTTGACCGCCATTTCTGTCTTTTTAGAGACAGGGACTTTTTCCAGTTTCATTCCGCACACGGGGCAATCCCCTGGCTCCTTGGAAGAGTAACATTTCATTGGGCATAGGTATTCATATGCTTCTTGCCCAGATGGCACAGTATCAGCAGCAACCAGCTCAACTTGGGCAGGGGGGCTCTTTATAAAAGGCACGTTATCCTCAGGGCATATGCCTGGCCTGCTGGATATTATTTCTGGGTGATTAGGACATGAGTAATCCAACCCACTCACGTAACGACCGCTTTCTCCTTCAAGTTCTTCAACTGGTATCCTTATGCGGGCATTGACATACATAGAGGGTCTGAGTTTGAGTTGTTGATTCGGAATATCGCAACGAATCTTTACCGATCGTGTCTTATCATCAAGGAACGGTTCTATAAAGGATACCCTTCCTATGAATGCCTCTCCAGGATACGCCGGAGTTGTTACTTCAACCTCCTGTCCGATCTTGATCCAGGCCATTTCATACTCATAAATGTTGGCCTTCATCCAGATATTCGAGAGGTCAGCGACCGTGTATAGTATCTCGCCTTGCATAACATATTTACCTTCCAACGCCTTTTTTTCTATGACTATGCCACTAATCGGGGCATATATGATGGTATGTTGTTTTATATTTTTATTTTTCCTCAGATCTTCAATCTGTTTTTCAGTAATGCCTAACCAGCGCAGTTTCCTTATGGATGCTTCAACGAGTGAAGCTGCACCATTTTTTACTTCATCAAAAGTGCTTTCCTTTACTTTTTCAAGGGTTTCTAATGCCAATAAGTATTCTTGCTGGGTAGATACAAGCTCAGGGCTGTATAACCAGACCATTGATTCACCCTTCATGACCTCTGTACCGGTAAAATCGACGAAGAGTCTGTCAATTCTGCCTGGGATCCATGCCGAAACAAGGGCCATGAGTCTTTCGTCGTAGTCAATTAATCCTACCGTATAAATATCTTTGGTTAATGACCGATAACCAATAACATCTGTTTTGACACCCGCCAGTTTCCTGGCTCGTTCACTCAGTTCTATCGTGGCTAAAGCGTCTTCTTCCTCTGCGCCAACGCCCTTTTCATAGACAGGAACAAGGTCCATCGCACAAATGGGACATTTGCCAGGTTTGTCCATTTTGACGGATGGATGCATACCACAAGTCCAATAGAGGATCTTCTTTTCTTTTGCTTCCGCAGCGCTTGCAGAAGAAACAAGGTTTAGTACATCATGTAGTGACAAAGAACGCCTTGCCACTACGCCATGGTGCACACAAATACCAAAAAGGATACCAAGGATAATAAGCGTAGGTTTAAGTAAATTAGCCCTTCGGCTACTTTTCCCTCTGTAGAGCGACGAGCCTCGTCGCTCTACAACCACGGCTTTGAAATTCCTAAACTTTAAATTAAGTCTTCGGCGACTGTTTTCTTTGCGCAACCGAGACGGTTGCGCTACCAGTTTAAAATTGCTAAACATCAAGCAAAGCATGGACAAATAAGTTTGTCCATGCCACCCCTTTCTATTGAAATTTCTGTACTTGTGAAGAAGTTGTTTAAAGGACATAAAGCACCCAAATCCTAAATGAGTTGTGAAAGGTAAACAAATAATGATAGAGAAGCGGAGAGAAACAATTTATTTGGTAACAATTTAGTTTTTTGAAAAATTCCAATAATGGCCGATGTTTGCCGCGCAGTGTAGGGGCGAAGCATTTGCTAAAATTGGCATACATGCATTCATACCCAAACTGGCAAATGCTTCGCCCCTACCTTTTCAAAAAACTAAATTGTTACTTTATTTGTTTTACTGCCATGTCTCCATAAGTTATTTTTATATTCGTCCAGGTAAATTCGGAACTGCTTGCCAACCTGTTGTTCTTGCGTTACTGAGTCAGTTGCGTACCAACGGCCTTTTCCAGATTTGCCAGGTTTTGTTCAAAGTCTGCTAGTGCCCTTATGTAAAGCAGTCTTGAATTTAAAAGGATCCTCTGACTATCGATCAGGGTAAGGAAATCCACCTGGGCTGCCTCGTATCCAATACGCGCGGCCTTTAAAGATTGTTCAGCCTGGGGGATTACGCCTGTCTTATAAAGATTTATCGTACTCTCAGAGGATTGTACCTTAACCAAAAAATCTTTGACCTCAAATAATGTCTTGTTGTTGATGAAGCGATAGTCTGACTTAGCGGCACTGAGGTCTTCTTTAGACTCTTTAACCTTTGAGCGATTTTTTGGCCACAGCCAGGGGACATTAATTGTTATGGCCGATGCCCAGGTATCGGGCTTTCCGTCCTCCTGCATATATTCCACCATTGGCTCGAAGTCCGAATAGTAAGAATCCTTTTTAGAAAGTTTTAAGTTTGCTTCATTCTTTTTGATCGCATGGTCAAACCTTTTAAGCTCAGGTCGGTTTTTCATGGCAAGGTCTTCCAGTTCTTCCAGGGTTAACTTTAGGGTATGCCTTTCAAAGGGACGGGGTTTCCCTAGTGGGGCTTGGGGGGTTCTGTCTAACAAGCTATTTAATCGGGCAATAATGGATTCCCTTTCCTTGTTTAAAACAATCAGGTTGTTTGCTAACGTAGATAATTCGACCTGCGCTGCAAGCGCATCCCTTTGAGTAGCCTTGCCTACGGAATATTTTGTTTCCGCGATCCTGGCGAATTTGCGGAGCAGGTCTCTGTTTTCCTCCGTGATGTCAATAGCACAGTTGGTGTAGTAAAGCTCGTAAAAAGCCGATTTTACCAGGGCGATAATTTCCTGTATTTTAGTTTCAGAATCTTTTCCTATGATGTTTGTTTCTTCCGTGGCTATTTCGCTTCTGAGGCGCAGTTTTCCGGGAAAGGGTATCTTTTGTGAAATACTGTATCGTTGCTGAAGCATCTCAGTTTGGCCGTTGATATTAATTGGGTTATTGGACATATCATAAGAGCCGGCACGAATGGAAGGGTCATCCAACGATCTTGCCTGTGAAATCTTTGCCTTTGCAGCATTTATGCGTTTTTGCGATGCAATGATCTCTGGATTGTGTTCCATGGCCTCCTGGATTAACCATTTTAGGTCCAGTGGTGCATCAGTCTCGTTCAGTTCAGTAATACTGTTTTTGCCGGCTGTCTGTTTCTGAATTGGGTTGTTACCGTTTTCTTTGGCTACAGCCGTGGCGCTAGAAGCGATAATGAGCAGGGAGGAAAAGATGAAGTGCTTTAATAGCGTTCTATTCATATTAGAATCCGCATTTAATCATGCGACATACCTTTGTTTTGCATTCAATTTTTTCTAAGGGTGTAAATAACTTCCCATACAAGGGGAAGCAGATTGTTACGGCAATGAAGAGCGACAAAAGGCATAACAGGTATGAAGATGCCGTGCCAAAAGAAGGGGGGGCAGCATGGGGTTCTAATAAGCGCATGACTCTATCCTCTACAATCATTTGTCCACTGGAGAATGGTATCATCGGGTACAGAACAGCCGGCGAATATGATCTGGATAGCTTCAGTAGCGCACTTGCAAGCTCTAACGGTTCTCCTGAAATGGTAACAGCGGCATCATCTGCATCCTTTTCGCAAGCAGAAGAATACAGGTTCAGCAAATAGCGATTAATAGGCAGGAAAAAGTTGAGTGTGCAAAGTATTCGCAAGACAAATAGCATTAAGGGGGCTTTATTTCTCATGTGGTGTGCTTCATGAAAAATTACGGCTTGAATTTCCTTTGCGGTTAAATACGAGCACATGCCCGTCGATAAGTATATTTTCGGTTTCCCCAGGCCTGATGTGAAGGCATGCCTTAACACGCCGTTATCAAAGAGTACCAGTTGGTTATCAAGATGGGCGGAGAGTAAAAAATTTTTTAAGCCGGGATGATTTTCAACGGATAGGGGGGCGAGGGAACGAACAAAACGGTAATTGCAAGACAGCATACAGAATATCCTGTGAATAGTCGCAGCTATTCCAGCGAAGAGTATTGCAATGCAGAACCAGGGAAGTGTCGTAGCGATGGTATGCAAAGTAAAAAAACATTTTGAGCAGACACTCCCACAACAGGTAACGGCTTCATAGACGAATTTCGTATCTGATATATATCCTTTGATGCCGGTCACGACGCCGGTAATAATTACCGAAAAGCATGCAAGGTTAACAAATATGATCAGCGAAAAACATAATTGTGCCTTTCCGTTTCGGTCCTTTCTTAGATACTGCATATTATTTTTTCCCCGTATTCCCGGTGTATTCATTTTGGATTGCTTGTTTTTTCCTTTTTGATTCAATCAGCTTGGAAAGGTATTCCATTTTCCCCGGGTCCATTTGTGACATATAATCCACAAAGTGCACCATTGCCGATTTGAGAGAAAATCCAGAAATTCCTTCCACAACTTTTTTTGATACAATTTCAAAAAAGCGCTCTCTATCATAGATAGGCTTATAAAGATAAGCCTTTCCCATCTTTCGTTTCTTAAGAAGTCCTTTCTTGGTCATTCGATTGGTAACGGTAATTACGGCTGAATATGAAATGTTCTTGTTGGCAGGGAATGCATCCAAAATGTCCTTTACCGATGACTCTTCCCGTTTCCACAATACCTCCATAATATCCTTTTCCAATGTCCCCAGGACATGATTCAATCCTTCTTTGAAGGGATTAAAATTAAACTTTAATTCTTTGTTCATACGCATTCTTTTTGTTGAAAATTATGTAATACTTTTCCCGTAATCCTTTGCTAAGGGAAACCTATTACACACCACGTCGTGCAGCGAAACAGCATTAGGATTTACTGCAAAGTATTATATTCTACACATTGTAGAATATGCAAGTACAATTTATCGTTTATACTTGTTGATTCATAAAATTTTTATGCTAAAATATGCAAGGCTTTTTTCCCCGTTTTGTTCTGTTTCGATTCTCTTTGATTCTATGTAACAATTTAGTTTTTTGAAAAAGTAGGGGCGAAGCATTTGCTAGTTGGGGTATGAATGCATGTATGCCAATTATAGCAAATGCTTCGCCCCTACACTGCGTGGCAAACATCGCCATTATTGGAATTTTTCAAAAAACTAAATTGTTACGATTCTATAAGTATTTTCAAGTCATTTAAGGAGATTAATGAATAATTCCGATACCGTTATTGTTACAGGAGGCGCCGGTTACATCGGCTCTCACACTATTATAGAACTTCTTGAACAAACGAATTACCAGGTGATTTCCCTGGATAATTATTCCAACTCCACTGAAGATACCTACAGAAGAATAAACGAAATAACGGGCAAGGGAAACCGTCTGGCGTGGTTCAAAGTCAACCTCTGCAACAAAGAGGAACTGATACACACCCTCAAACAAACACATTCAATAAAGGGCATCATTCACTTTGCCGCATGTAAGTCTGTACCGGAAAGCGTGGCCGATCCATTGTTGTACTACCATAATAACATGGAAAGTCTTGTAAACATCCTTTACCTGTGCAGGGAGAAAAAAATCAGGGATTTTATTTTTTCTTCCTCCTGTTCTGTGTACGGCAATATTAAAACACTGCCGGTAACCGAAGAAGCTGAACTGCCTGAAGCTGAATCGCCATACGCCCATACCAAACAGATGGGAGAAGAAGTGGTGAAATCATTTACGAAATACACACCGGAATTCAAATCCGTTTTGCTCCGCTATTTTAATCCTGCCGGCGCTCATCCGAGTGCAAAAATCGGTGAACTGCCGCTAGGGCCTCCAACAAGTCTCGTGCCTATAATTACCCGAACCGCCGCAGGACTTATCCCAAAGATGTATGTCCACGGTGATAATTATGAAACCAGAGACGGCTCCTGCATCAGGGACTACATCCACGTCGGCGACATTGCAGATGCGCACATTAAAGCGCTTGATTTTGTGCTGAAGGGTAAAAATCGGGAGGCTTGCAGCGTATTCAACCTTGGTACCGGAAACGGCATTACGGTCTTTGAAGCAATCAAATCCTTTGAGAAAGTATCGGGGAAGAAGCTGAATTACGAGGTTGGGCCAAGAAGGAGCGGGGATGTTATGGCAATTTATGCCAATAACGATCTTGCGCGGAGGGAACTCGGCTGGCAACCGAAGTTCGGATTAGACGACATGATGCTTTCGGCCTGGAAATGGCAGCAGCATCTTTCAACAATTACGGCAAAATAATTTGCCGGTTGATGATACCAGCAAATCTCTTGGGATAGAGACGTATCTGAATCCCAATCCCGAAGCATCACATCAAAACAACAGCATGATTAAGTATTGATTTCTTCCTGCAAACTGCTATCATAACCAGCCAGATGCCCTTGAAAAGGAATTTCCCTCTCTATGCTACAAATCTATTGTATAGCATGTTCACAGTTGTCATACTAAACGAATTGCATGGTAAGAATTTTCTATATTAAAGAATTGGAATTCAGATGACGCTACAACAAAATTATATGAACACGGTGATCTTCCCTTGATGAAGATGTTGATACCGTAAATTGTACTGGAGGTGTGATATGAATAAAACAAGAATTAATATATTATTACCCGATGATGTTGCGCAGATATTATCATCAGTCAAGAATAAATCAGCCTATATTGCCGAAGCAATAAAGGAAAAGAAATTACATGAAGAAAAGAGAAGGCTCAGAAATAAATTAGAGGCTTCATATAAAGAGGCAGTCAATGAAGATTATGAAATATACAAGGAATGGGAAGATACCCTTGGAGACGGGATCGAAGAATGAAGCGTGGTGATATTTATCTTGTAGATTTTGAACCATCTGTTGGCGCTGAGATAAGAAAGCAAAGACCTGCGCTGGTCATATCATGCAATGAAGCTAATAAGCATCTGAAAACCGTTATGGCAATTCCTTTTTCATCAAAGGTTGAAAGGGTGTTCCCGTTTGAGGTATTTGTAAAGAAAAATGATAGCAGGCTTGATTATGACTCTAAATTAAAGATACCACAAATGAGGGCTGTAGATAAAAGCCGCCTCAAAAATTATATTGGAACACTTAGCAACGATATTCTTGAGCAAGTGGAAGACGCCATAAAAATTCATCTTGCAATCGACTAGAAAAAGGAATGGCCATAAAGAAATCTGAACTGTACAGCTCCCTCTGGGCGAGTTGTGATGAACTCCGCGGAGGTATGGATGCCTCTCAATACAAAGACTATGTGCTGGTGCTTTTGTTCATCAAATACATCTCTGACAAATATGCCGGAGTTCCCTATGCGCCTATTACAGTGCCCAAAGGCGCCAGCTTTAAAGACATGGTTGCCCTTAAAGGTAAACCCACCATTGGCGACGACATTAACAAGAAGATCATCGGGAAAATTGCCGAAGCCAACAAACTCACCGATACCATCGATGTCGCCGACTTCAACAGCGCCGATAAACTGGGCAGCGGCAAAGAGATGGTTGACCGCCTCACCAATCTCATTGCCATTTTTGAAAACCCGGCGCTCGATTTCAGTAAAAACCGGGCAGAAGGGGATGATATTCTTGGCGATGCCTATGAATACCTGATGCGGCACTTTGCCACTGAAAGCGGCAAAAGCAAAGGGCAGTTTTACACCCCCGCCGAGGTAAGCCGGATAATGGCGAAGATTATCACTTTTAACTCAAAAATAACGCCATCAACAACTGGGTATGATCCAACATGCGGCTCTGCATCGCTATTGCTCAAGGTGGCCGATGAATCAGAATCGGGTATGACGATTTACGGACAGGAGCTGGACGTTGCTACCGCCGCCCTTGCCCGCATGAATATGATTCTGCACAACAACCCGACCGCAGAAATCAAACAAGGGAACACCCTTTCCAATCCGCTGTTTCTGGACGAAAGAGGCAGGCTTAAGACCTTTGACTTTGCGGTAGCCAATCCGCCCTTCTCGTACAAAGCGTGGAGTAACGGTTTTGCCGTTCAGGATGGAACCATATCCGATATCCACGATCGTTTCAAAGATTACGGCATTCCTCCCAACAAGAATGGAGACTATGCCTTCCTTTTGCACATCATCCGTTCATTAAAAAGCAAAGGCAAGGGCGCCGTGATCCTTCCGCACGGGGTGCTGTTTCGCGGAAATGTTGAAGGAAAAATCCGGAAAAATATCATTCGCAGGGGATACATGAAAGGCATCATCGGCCTGCCCCCCAACCTCTTTTACGGCACCGGCTTCCTGCCTGCATTATCGTGCTGGATAAAGAAGCCTCTGAACACCGCAAGGGCATTTTTATGATTGATGCCAGCAAGGGTTTTGAGAAAGACGGCAACAAAAACCGCCTGCGTGAACAGGACATTCACAAGATAGTGGATGTATTCAACAAACAGCTCGAAATGGAAAAATACAGCCGCATGGTGCCGGTAACG
>CAZBCT010000074.1:0-15766 GCA_964490485.1 uncultured Candidatus Brocadia sp.
GATGTCATGATTATAGCCAATTGATGCATTTTTGCCTGTTAACCCCGCAGGGGTGGCATTGATTTTTTATGCCGGTGCAATGGTTTTGTTGGGTGCGCTTCGCTTCCCTTCACCCAACCTTCTATAGCCTACGTATAAAATATTATCATATCCCGAATATTTTATACAGCAAGTTAAAATACCAAAAATAAAAAGCCATACGATATTATATCGCATGGCTTTTTCTAACATATATGACCCCATGGGGATTTGAACCCCAGTTCACAGATCGAAAATCTGTTGTCCTAGACCAGGCTAGACGATGGGGCCATGTATTACTTACCACGTACATTAACGGAATGACCCTGAATGAAACGTTTTATGCATCTCCTTTATCTCTGGTTTCTTCACTCCTTACTCTTTTGAGACACATTTCACATGTTTCCAGGATAATCTGCCATAAAATGATGAGGGCAGATGGACTCGAACCATCGACGCCCGCCTTAAAAGGGCGGTGCTCTACCAACTGAGCTATGCCCCCATTATATCGAATCTGTTATTCATTTCACGTAAAAAATATATTTCCCTGAATCGTTCGCTGTTCAACTTTTGGCTTTATACCTTGAGGATTTCTTCTGTTTTTTTCTTAACCAGATCGTTCAGTTTGCCTTCCTGCTCATGGATAATTTTTTGTATATCATCCTTAGCCCGTTTAGCGTCATCTTCAGCCAAAACGCCCTCTTTCTCTTCCTTGTCCACGAGTTTGTTCGCTTCGTGCCTTATATTCCTCAGGGATATCTTTGCCGTTTCTCCAAATTCTTTCGCATGGGAGGAAAGTTTCTTTCTTCGCTCCTCGTTGAGCGGGGGAATCTGGATACGCAGAAGCTTCCCATCGACCGATGGAGTCAGACCAAGATCTGACTGCAATATTGCCTTTTCAATATTTGAAACAATAGAAACATCATACGGTTTAATCAGGATGGACTGGGCATCCGGAGTGGAAATGACGGATATCTGTTTCAAGGGAGACAAATCACCATAGCACTCTACTCTTATATTTTCCACAAGACCCGTGCTCGCCCTGCCCGTTCTCAACCCCTTGAGTTCCTCCTGCAGGTGTGCTGCTACTTTTTCCATCTTTGTTCTTGCTTCCCGGCATATGATATCTTTTGTCATAGTACGTTATTCCCCGATATACGTTCCAACAGGTTTTCCGGAAATTACCTTTCCGATGTTTTCGTATTTATTTATATTAAAAACAATAATCGGCAATTTATTTTCCATACTCAAGGAAATGGCGGTGAGGTCCATTACCCTCAGCCGCTTATTCAGGACGTCGATATAACTGAGTTTTTTGTATAGTTGTGCGGATCTGTTTTTCACAGGATCATCCGTATATACGCCATCAACCTGTGTGGCCTTTAACATTACCTCCGCACCGATTTCGACCGCACGGAGGGCCGCAGCGGTATCGGTTGTAAAATAAGGATTACCTGTCCCTCCGGCAAAGATAACCACCTTCTTTTCTTTTAGATACTGCAAGCAATCCCGCAACACAAAGGGTTCGGTGATATTTTTTATTTCTATAGCGCTAAAAACATGGGCAAGGACGCCACACCTTTCCAGGGTATCTTGCAAGAGAAGCGCATTGACCGCTGTGGCAATCATACCAACCTGATCTGCCTGCACCCTTGATTTGCCAGTACCGTTGAGTTTTGCCCCGCGGAGGATATTGCCGCCTCCTACAACAATAGCGAGTTCTACGCCCGTCCTGGAAACCTTCTGAATCTCTTTCGCCAATGCATTAAATTGTTCCATTTCAAGGCCGCGCCCATCAGTATCACCAAAACCTTCGCCGCTTAATTTTAATAATACCCGCTTATACTGAAGAGTTCTTTTCATGGACGCCGAGACAGCACAATTTTGTGGTGGTTAGCATTCTCCAACTTCAAAACGGACAAAGCGGTTAATTTTAATATTCTCCCCTATTTTTGCGATATTTGCAACTAATAAATCCTGGATCGTCTGGGTATTGTCTTTTATGAAAGGCTGTTCCAGAAGACATTTCTCTTTATAAAAACTATCCATTTTTCCGCTGGTAATCTTTTCCAGGATATTAGCGGGTTTTCCCTTTGCTTCTTCACTGAATATCTTTTTCTGCTCTTCGACAATGTGGCCGGGAATGTCTTCTCTTTTTACGGCAAGCGGCCTTGTGGCAGCCACCTGCATGCAAATATCTTTCAATAATTGCTGAAAGACCTCATTCTTTGCCACAAAATCTGTTTCACAATTCAGCTCCACCATGACCCCCAGCTTGCCGTTTGTGTGGATATAGGTGCCAATCCTGCCTTCTGCCGTTACTCTCTGTTCTTTTTTTGCGGCCTTGGCAATACCCTTTTTCTTAATAATTTCCAGGGCTTTTTCAAAATCCCCTTTGACCTCATCCAGGGCGTTTCTGCATTCCAGTATTCCTGCGCCTGTCTGCTCTCTCAACTTCATAATACTCGATGTATCCGCCATTAAGAACCTCCACCCAATACGAAAAGTATAAATATGCCATTTTCAAGCTACCGTTATCCGGCCGTATAAAAATAATCCAAAAATAGAATCCTTACGAAATGCACGTTGAAGGCAATAATCAGACTTGTAATGTCGCGGACAAAACGTTTATCTTCTGCAGGAATGGAAGGATTTTATCTTGAACCTTCTATCTTCACTCAAACCTTTGCAGCAACCATCATGAGGTCCTTTCCAGCCAAAACAGCATTTGCCGTCCTTGTTAAAAAGAGATCAATCGACCGGATAGCATCGTCATTTCCAGGAACACAAATATCGATCAGGTCAGGATTGCAGTCCGTATCAGCGAGACATACCGTTGGAATTCCAAGTTTTTTTGCCTCACTGACGGCATTGTGCTCATGCTTTGGATCAACGATTACCAGCACTCCGGGAAGAGAATGCATCTTGCGGATGCCCTCAAGGTTTGTAAGTATTTTTTTGCGTTCCCGGTTGAGAGAGGAAATTGCCTTCTTGCTGAACTGATGAATTCCACCGGTTTTTTCCAGGTTTTCTAATTCTTCCAGACGTTCCAGCCGTTTTCGGATCGTATCAAAATTGGTCAATGTGCCACCCAGCCAACGTTCGCTTACGTAGTGCATGCCGCAACGCTGTGCCTCACGGACCGTTATATCCCGGGCCTGCCATTTGGTGCCTACAAAAAGCACGTCTTTTTTTGTCTGGACAAGATTCGTCAAAAACCTGCATGCCGTCACGAGCCCCTTTACCGTCTCGCGTAAGTTAATAATGTGAATCAAATTCCTTTTGCCGAAGATAAAAGGCTTCATTTTAGGATTCCATTTGCTTGTCCTGTGGCCGAAGTGAAATCCCGCATCCACTAATTCCTGAATACTCACCGTAGACAAATAATCTCCTCTCGTAGTTAATATCTTGAATGAAAATATAAATGCTTAGAAAGTTTAGCATTATATTATTTATGGAGGAAAAGTCAAGCTTATTTTAGCGAGAGCCTTGTGCGATAAAAACGCCCGCTAACCTTTCCGGGCTATTCCTTTCCTAAACCGTCCAATTTTCAAGTACATTCCAATATTCGCCGAACTATCCAGAAAGGGAACTATTTTGCCTTCCGCGGAGGTAAGTAAGGTGGTTACACCGGGGCCATGTCCGGCAGTTACGCAATTACTGTGAATAATCACTCCAATGCTTACCGCTCCTGTTTTATAGATCCTCCCAAAAGTATGGTCAGCATCCATAATTGCCACGACGTCACCAAAACGCAACGTTTGCAAATGATACTGTTCCACCATGTGTTGGTCAAAAAGCTGTATGTCGTAATCTCCCCGGTAACACTGCTGAGAACCTAAACCTGAGCCCATGATAGCTGCGGGAATAACATGCGTCACCGGAATATGTAAGACATGCCTCGTTTTGTCTTCACGAATGGGAAATACCTTTAGGAGCTCGGGTGATATGTTCATTGGTTTGATGTGGGGATAACCGGTAAAAGACAAGCCTACACCAACGCCACGTATCAGTATCTTGTCCCCGATAGCAAGCTTTTCCAAAGCCTTGTCTTCAAAATCAACCAGTACATTTTCAATGCCGCCGTGTTTTCCGGTTACTACCCCCGTACTGCCTTTTGCATCGCCCGTTATCACCCGGGCAACATTTCCGATGCAGGACAACAAATTCAATGCGCCGTTCTCATCTCTGTCCTTGTTTTTCACGGATACACATGGTTCCACGTGGTCGGCCTCCCACTCGATGGCATTGTCGCCCACTTTGACATTGTACGTGATTCCACCGATGCCCGGCAGTACTTTGGGTTTTCCATCAGGGGTTATGCTGTACGGTGTTGAACCGCTTTGCGGACTCGAGACCTCGCCCATAACCGAGATTTCCACGAGATTCTTTTCGTTGGTTTCCATGTCTTTACCTCTATGGTAAAAGGTTTTTAATGAAAGAATTTGACAATTCACGTGCGACAGAGACAGATCTTGCCATACCTGTTTGAATGGGACGGTGCTGTCCGTACCCAACGGGCATATCATAAAACCATCTTACTTTACCACAGAAAAGCTTCTCCAGGCAATATAAAAGCGAGAGGATAGAATGTAATCACAAGAAAATTTCACGAAGGTATGCCGATGAAAATTCCTGTACCATCAAGTAGAGACCCGACAACACACCTTATCTATTATCTTGAATCCTTTAAAATTACTGATAGAATACAGGGCATTGGAAACAAAACTACACGCTAAGACGTCAAAAAAAACCTTATTACTATGAAATGCGCCAAGAACACTGAAAAGGGCTGGTTATTATGACCATATCACAAAAACCATCCGATGGATTTTCCCCCACAAAAAAGCAACTCGTGGTCATTTACTTTTTGGCAACGACGCTTTTTATCGGCGCCATACTAAAAGTAGGCATGGACCGACACTGGTGGTTACCAGAAACAGAGATTGTCGGGAGTCTTAAACCAGAGGATATAAAAGTCAAATTTGACATCAATACCTCCCCCTGGTATGAGCTGGTTTTACTGCCTAAATTGGGTGAAGCAAAGGCAAAGGCGATTGTTGCCTATCGTGAAAAACATGGCAATTTTAAAACTCTGGATGAGCTCTGCAACGTAAAAGGCATAGGGACTTCCATCATGGAGGCTATTAGAGACTTTATTACAATAGGATCAGTCACGACCAGTATGGTTCTGGATAACCGGAATAAAACGTATGGAAAATGAACGGCAAAAAATGTTGGATAATCTGTGGATACGGTTCATGCTCGCGGTTATTGCAAGCATTGTTTTTTTCGTATTGTGTTATTTTCTGAGAGGCACGCTTATTTCCCTTCTTCTGGCATTTATCACTGCCTATATCTTTGATCCCGCTGTTGATTTCTTTGAACGAAGAACCTGGCCATTTACCCGGAAACACATCCATCGCGGATTCGGCATCGTCTTCATCATTATTATCGTTCTCCTTACTACTGCCGGATTTCTGACCTACGCAATCCCGAAAACGGTCAGCGGGGTGTATCAGGTTGGCGGTATCATCAAAGACCACTACCCGAAATATCAAGCTGCCTTTGAGTCGTGGATCGAAACGTACGGAGACACAGAATTTGTCAAATCGGTCAAATCCCTGTTAACGGAAATTAAGGACCCAGTTCATGGCCATGATCACAAAAATATAGACACTCCACCTGCTGATAAGTCTGGAAAAGAGGAGATGGTTTCCACTCAAGGGTCTGCACCTGACGAAAAATCGCGAGCGAAAAGGATCCCGTTCGTAGAAATCTTATGGAAATTAAAAAAGTATCTGCCACAGGTTATGGAATTTCTTACCAATATTATTAGGAATATTTTTTACAGTACCTTTGGTTTTTTCGGCATCATCCTGAATTTTATCATCTTTAGTGTTGTATCCGTTTACCTGCTTAAGGACTTCAATATCATTGCCCAAAAAATAAAAACCATTTTCCCTTTATCAAAAAAGGACCAGGCGATTGGTCTCTTGTCTAAGGTAAACGATAATCTCCGATTTTTTCTGCGGGGACAGCTTATTATTTGTCTTATCCTTTCACTGATCTACAGCATTGGTTTAACCATTGCCGGGATTCCTTTATCATTTCTTATCGGTTTCATCGGTGGTTTTGGCAATCTGATTCCCTACGTTGGCACAGGCACAGGGATTGTCCTGGCTTCCACACTCGCACTCTTCCAATTTCACGATTTCACGCACATCGTGTATGTCGTGATAACCTTTGGTATCGGGCAAATGCTTGAGGGAACCGTGATAACGCCGCGGATTATGGGGAAAGGGTTGGGACTCAACCCCGTCATGGTAATCCTTTCTATCCTGATTTGCAGCCAATTGTTTGGCTTTTTGGGATTATTGCTGGCGGTGCCGATTGCCTCCACGGTAAAAGTCTTTGTTGACGAAATCATTTCAAAATATAAGTCTTCGGCATATTACAAAGGGTAAGTCAAGCTTGCCAAAAATTAAGGATTTACCGAAACATAAGCGGTCAAGAGAAAAGCTTTCTGAAAAGGGAGCAAAAAATTTAAGCGATGCTGAACTGCCGGCAATCCTTATTCGTACTGGACGTGCTGGCAAGAGTGCTTTGGATATCGCCGGGGAAACTTTGAAAAATATTCCCTATCAAAACTTTCTGCCATCCCTCAAGAGGAGCTAACCCGCATTTCTCACCGAGGGTAATTTGTGATATCAAAAGGTCTCAGGATACGTTACAAGGTTGCTTTACCAGACTGATTTTTCGGTTGTTCTGCAATAAAATTGAATAGATTAAAGATTTCGTAACAATTTAGTTTTTTGAAAAAGTAGGGGCGAAGCATTTGCCGGCTTGTGTATGAACGCATGTATACCAACGATAGCAAATGCTTCGCCCCTACACGGTGCGGTAAACATCGTCACTATTGAATTTTTTCAAAAAACTAAATTGTTACAAGACTTCATTGATAACGTCACCGGGACATACCAACAAAAGTCGTATTTTGGGCGTATCACTCCCGTCCGGCTTAGCAATCATATTTCTGTGCCCTCCCGTGTATGGCATTTCGAATATTTTGCCTGATTTATTCTACAAGATGGGCACGGCTATTTTGTAATTTTTCCCCTCTTTTCTTCAAATATTTTTTCATTTCCCCTGAAAAATAAGCCTTTTCATTCTGGTGTTCTTGATATCTTTTTGTAGACTTTACAAAATTATTACCCCGTCCTATTGCCTCTTCTCCTCGATTTACATGGAAACTTTTTGTTTATGCGCCCGCTCTATATCTAGCAAGACCAGGAGGACCACAGTTATGTTCAACAATTGCCATGCAGGAAAGTCGGTTAAGAGTGCAATTGAGATATTAAACTTAATAGGCCTTGGATGATGATCATTTTCCCGATGGGTATTGATTAGATTCTTGGCTCCGTTCAGAATGACCTTTTTTCTCATTATTCTGTCATTCTGAAGGCCTGCCCGAGTAAAGCGAAGGATGTGAAACGACCGATGGATCCAACTTTGAAATTCCTAAAGCCAACCTGAAAAGCCACTCGAATTGCGAGTGGCTTTTTCTTTTGGTATGTTTACTATACAAAAAACAAAACTGTTGACATGGATATGCAAAGTGTTATTATGCTTGCATAGTAACAGACCACAGTTTTAATCGTTTTCCCGGTTAAATCTTACAAAAACTCTTTTTAAAAAACTGCGTGAAACAGAGCAGGAAGGAAGGTATTTAATGTCTCACAAAAGGGACTGCTTGTTAAAATGTGTTTGTTTCGCGATGCTGTTTCTTTTTGGCTGCTCTACCTCCTTTGATAAAAAAGCACATAATGAGCATCGGGTTAAGAGCAGGTTGTTGGAAAAGAAGATTGCCGATTTAGCCGGTAAAATTAACCTTGTAGTAACTGATGCAAATGTACTCCATAACGAAATGGAGGAAACAAAGACATCCAACACAATCATTCAACAAAAGATTAGTGGATTAGAAGCAACGGTGAGGAACTTGAATGAGCGGATTACAACCCTTAGTACACCCGCAAAAATTCCAGATATTGCCGCCCCTTCTGCGGAAGCGGCACCCGTTACACACGACATATCTGTTAGTGATAGCAGTAAACCATCAGATACACCGGAATCCGGCGTTCAACAAGGGGAAGATACCGAAAGCCGGCTGGCTGTCGCTAAGGGATTCTGGGATGCGATGAATGCAAAAGATATTCAGTCGGCAAAGCGGTATACCACAAAAGAAAGCGGAGACAAATTATTGATAACAGATACCGGCTCCACTGCCAGCAGCAAGGTAACCTTTGGCGAAGTTAAAACGGAAGACAACAAGACCACCATTGAAACTGCCATGCAAACGTTTCGCGGGACAACAACGTCTGAAACCAAGTTGCAGACCATCCTCTTTGAGGAAGATGGGCAATGGAAAGTTGATGCTGGCCAAACCCTGATGTCCATGGTGGGCGGAGCAATGGGCGAGATGACACAAGGTATTGGCAAGACGAAGGAACAAGGACTCGATAAGGGCGCAGAGGAAATGGGGAAATCGGTGGCAGTGGATACCCAGAAGGATATTCTGGAAATGTCACAGACAAGTGATGCGAAATCTGACGTCATGCCGCCAAAGCAGGAAATAGCTGCGACCAGTAAGGGTAGTGAACCTGCGGAAAGAGAAGCATTTCTGAAGGAGAACATCGTTTCGTTGGCAGAGGCTGAGTTTCCCGACAATAAGGGGCTTCAGTGGAAGATACTGGGCTTTGAGCATAAGGCGCATCTAACTTATGTAGAGGTAGAACCAACGCCTGCAAGCATTGGCTACCCGCGCCTAAAATTTGCTATAACCTTCAAAAATCCTGAAACCCCACGGGTTATCGGGACATACTGTTTTAAGGATGGCCAATATAGCTTGCTTAGCACAAAGAAGAACTAACGGAGTTTTTCGTGATTTTTTCAGGAAATAAATTGTTACTCCATTTTTATGGAGTCGGTGGCATCACCTCGATTCCTCCCGTTGAAGAGGCTATGACGGCAGGCAGTGGTCTTCTACCCCCCAACCGTCTTTTGCAGAGATACGCATTGTGGGGCAGAAAGGCAAACCAAATTAAGGAGAACCCATGAATAAAATTAACTTTACTCTGATTAGTTGTGTCCTGGCTCTTATCGTGATCAACAGTGTGATATTCATAGTTACTGCAGCAGATGAACCACCCAGGAATATCGGGTATGGGAGAGGCGGAAGGATGCAGGGTGGCGCTATCTCTGAACGTTCAAAGGAACCTATCCAGCCAATTCCCATCAGCTTTGATTACGATGCCGCAAAGATAGAATTAGGAAAGAAATTGTTCTTTGAACCGAGATTGTCCAAATCAGGCTGGATTACCTGTAATTCCTGCCATAACCTTTCAACGGGTGGTGTGGACAATTTGCCAACCTCCATCGGACATAAATGGATGCTTGGCCCGATAAACTCACCGACCGTCCTGAATGCAAAATTCAATCTGGCACAATTCTGGGATGGCCGGGCACAGGACCTGAAAGAGCAGGCAAAGGGCCCCATAGCCAATCCTATGGAAATGGCTTCAAACCATGAGCTTGCGGTCGGCGTATTGCAATCGATACCGGCATATGTGCAATGGTTCAAAGAAGTCTATAAAGACGAAAAAATCACTATTGATAATGTTACTGATGCCATTGCGGCATTTGAAGAGACGCTAACCACGCCAAACTCAAGATTCGATGCATGGTTAAACGGTTATGATGATAAAATTTCAGAATCAGAAAGGCAAGGGTATGATCTCTTCAAGGATAAAGGATGTATCATCTGCCACAACGGCATCGGTGCAGGAGGAACTTCTTTTCAGAAATTTGGAGTTGCAAAACCGTACGATAAGGATACACAGACGCTTGGCAGGTATAACGTAACAAAAGAGGAAAAAGATAAATATGCATTCAAAGTGCCCCTGCTGAGAAATATTGAATTAACCGCTCCCTATTTCCACGATGCAAGCGCATGGAGTTTGAGCGAGGCAGTGAAAATTATGGCTGAATATCAACTGGGAGGAACATTTACTGAGGATGAAATAGGCAAGATTATCGCTTTCCTGCGAACCTTAACCGGAGATCAACCATCAATTCTTTTTCCCATACTGCCACCATCAAATGAAAATACGCCGAAACCCAACCGGAATTGATTTTAAAGGAAAAAAGAATGTTTGTAAATAACAGATTATGTAACAATTTAGTTTTTTAAAAATTCCCAATAATTGCAATATTTGTCGTGCAAGACAGGGGCGAAGCATTTGCCCATTTTGGTATGAATGCGTTCATAACAATTACAGCAAATGCTTCGCCCCCCACTTCTTCAAAAAACTAAATTGTTGCCTTAATAGACCCTCAGGAGATTTGTAGAACCAGGTTGCCAGACGGGCACACCTCCGGTTATGACGATTCTTTCCCCTTCCGTGATATAGCCGGCCTGCGTGGCTGATTCGATGCTTTTTTTCATCATGTCATCAGTATCCTGGCTGGGTTCGGCGAGCATAGGGGTAACACCCCATACCAGGGCAAGCCTTCTATAGGTGTTGAATGACGTGGTAACTGCAAGGATATATTGTTTGGGACGGTATTTGGAAATAAACCGCGCGGTGCTGCCCGTTTGAGTGCAGGTAATAATGGCTTTCGTGTTAAGGTCACGAGCAACCTGGCAGGTCGCCATGCTGATAGCGTCGGGAATGGTAACCGCACCATCCCGGCCATGCAAAGTTTCAAAAGTGTCTTTTCTTACGAAACCGGGTTCTGTTTCCCGGGCGATTTTGGATAGCATGCGTACCGACTCAACAGGATAGCGCCCTTTCGCTGTTTCCTCTGAGAGCATAACAGCGTCAGTGCCATCCAGAATGGCGTTGGCCACGTCGGTAACTTCTGCGCGGGTCGGCCGGTAATTCTGAACCATGGATTCCAACATTTGAGTGGCCGTAATGACCGGTTTGCCATGTCTGTTGGCAATATAAATAATCTTCTTTTGAATAGAAGGTACTTTTTCCAACGGGATATCTACACCCAAATCTCCTCTTGCCACCATAATAGCGTCTGCGGCTTTTATAATATCTTCAAGGTGTTCCAATGCCTCGTGTTTTTCAATCTTGGCAATTACGGGCGTATCTTTATTTTTTTGACGTATGATATCTTTTAACTGCAAGATGTCATCCACATTTCTTACAAAAGAAAGCGCCACATAATCCACGTCATGTTCCAGTCCGAAGGCAAGGTCGATTTTATCTTTTTCGGTGAGGGAGGGGATGGGCAGGCTTTTTGAGGGCAAATTTATTCCCTTCCCGGCGTTTAATTCCCCGCCCACGATGACCGTACAGAGGATATCCGTGCTATCCTTACGGATGACCTTTAATTCAATCTCTCCATCGCACAGTAAAATCGTATCGCCGGGAGAAACAAGGTCGGGTAAAAGCGTATAGGTAACCGATACCACCTTTTCATTTCCCTCGACAGTCTTATTTGTCAGGGTAAACTGGTCGTTGGCCTTTAAAGTAATAGTTTCCTGAGAAAAAGAGCCTATTCTGATTTTTGGCCCCGATAAGTCCTGAATAATGGCAACGGGTTTCTTGAGGCGCTCTGAAATCAGGCGAACATTGTTAATATTTTCTTCGTGGCCGGACAGAGTGCCATGAGAAAAGTTTAACCGGGCGACATTCATTCCGGCATTGATCAGTTCCTCAAGAATAGCAGGAGAATTGCAAGCTGGTCCTATAGTGCATACGATCCTGGTTTTAGAAAGATAATTCATATATTTTTTGCTTTCATAAGAAGATGTGTCTGTGATTTATCCATAGTTCTAGTATAGCGTTTCTGGTAACAGTTTAGTTTTTTGAAAAATCCCAATAATGGCCGATGTTTGCCGCACAGTGTAGGGGCGAAGCATTTGCTATAATTGGCATACATACATTCATACCCAAACTGGCAAATGCTTCGCCCCTACCTTTTCAAAAAACTAAATTGTTACCGTTTCTGCAAAATGTATTCGCAGAAAAATGTCATTGCACGGAGCTGAGCGACAAAGCAATCTCTTGTTCCCGAAAGATTTAAGATTGCTTCGCGGAGTTTACACTGAGCAAAGCGAATGTGCTCGCAATGACAACTTTTTTGCATTTACGATAATTGTACGTGTAAATATTTTAATTCATGTCTATTTTTTGTGTCAAACATTTTCCGCGCGGACCAGCACTTATTCAGCAGGTTGTTTGCCGTGACCCTCCGCAGGCCATACAGTAAATTAGGCCACCCATGGCAGCAACTTTTAGATACACGACAAATCCTCCTTGGTTCGGATTATTCGCTCTCACATCTGATCGTACTCTTCCCGCCGATTGAATACCACACATGGCTTCTCTTCCCTCCCATCAGAACTTCGAAGATATACTACGTGCTTCTCTTGTGCCACATCCAACGCCACTATCAGGCTTTTCTTGTTGATTTTCTTCCCCTTCTCTGTCTTAATATCTTTCACGGCCATACTCCTTTCTTTGACTTGAATGTTCCTAACTTACTCATCCTATTCATTTCAAAAAACTAAATTGTTACTAAAATTCCTATATGCTAAAAAAACTGAAAAGGGCACTCAAGATACACAAAACACAGAGGATCCTATAATGAACGTCTTAAATAAGTACACAGGTAAATGTCATTGCGAGCAACAGCGAAGCCGAAGTTGCGAGCCCAAGCGAAGCAAACCCATGAGATTCCTCGCTTTGCTCGGAATGACAGTCATAGCAGGGATTGCTTCGTGCTATCGCCCTCGCAATGGCTACTTTCCTTTGTTGTTCACTATAGTTATGGTGCCGATCGTTTTGTTCATACTCCAGGGTTGCAGCACGATACAAAGACTTATTGCACCAAGGCCGGATCCGCAACTGGCTCCTATTCGCAGCGAAGTTCTCAACTTTGCCGGCATGTTTTTTGATAAGGTTGATGATACGACGTACAAGGTAGCAACCCTTGCCGGCACACCGCAGGCACGGGTAGATACGACCTTATGGCGCATACACTATTGCACCAATGCAATTCAGATTGCCACGGGGCCAAATCCAAAAGCGAATTTAATCGACATGGTCACCATGGCATCCCTTAGTCGCATGGCGATGGGAAATGATGCCGTTGAGCGCTTGCTTGGCGTTCACACTCAAATTTTGAGAAACACGTTCCGCCGCATGGAACAAGAGGGGTGGGAAATTGCGCGTCGCTACCTTACCCAGGAACAGTTGAGTGACCTCAGGAAATACATACATGAGTGTCATGAAAGGTATCCGAATAGCATTCTCGTTGGTAATGTACGTCTGGCAGAATACGCAAATATCCGTGCAAAATCCGGCAAGAAAAAGAACGTAGGTTCTGAACTGATAGGCATCTTAATTTTTGATCCCTTCAGCGGCCTTGATCCGGCAGTCCGGGAGGTAGAAGCGCTTCGTGATTTTGCGGATCGTAGTATGTTCCAGTTGGAACGGTTTCCCATTATCATGCGTTGGCAGATGGAACTGCTGTACAGCCGCATACTCCAGGAACCTGAGAGTCACGGACTTTTTAAAGATATTTCGCGCTTTAGCGAATCAACGGAACGGTTTTCTCAGGCGGTAGCCATGCTGCCAGACCACCTTACCAGGGAACGAAAGGGGTTCTTTCGTGGTATTGATGCAGAGATGTCAAAGATCACCGGCCTCCTGGGTCAATTAGAGCAGACGGCAACCCACGTGAGAAAGGAAGGAGACGCCATTGTTACGAAACTATTTCGCTCAGGCGTTCTTTTAATTGTGGTTTTCTTTGTTGGGTTGATCATCTCCCTGGTGGTATACCGTCTGATATCCCAGCGGATTGTGCCTGCTTCAAAATAATAATTTTGGTATCAATTTAGTTTTTTGAAAAGGTCTTTTTCCGTTTACTAGAGATCAAATGCCCTGCCGTTTGCACAACCTCAACACCCCTTTTTATCTTTACAGGGACTCCACGATGCGACGCTCCATATAAGCAAAGAAAGGGTTATAGCGAAGACGCATAAATTGATCGACCGGAACTTCCAAAACGCCCTTTTCCCCTCGTGGCTCAACCATTCCTAAAACAAACAATCCCTTCTTTTTCAAATCCTCCCGATCTCCATAGAGAGGGTCATCGGGGGAAAAGGGGATCGCTACATGGGACAGAGAATAAATCCCCCGCGGCCACTCAAGATTCAGGGCTTTCTGGGTGATAGTATCCAAACCGGCAACACGCGTCACGGCAACGACCTGCAAGGTGTCTGGTGTCTGGTTGGTAATGAGCGTCCATGCATAAGGAAGCGCGGAATTCCCTTTAAGACCGCTTAAAAAAGCGTTATGGCGGCCTTTGATAAATGGCCCTAACGCAGAAAATCGATTCACATCGAAAAGAACGAGTTCGTGTCCGTTTGGCTTGAGCTGATTATAAAGATGTGTCACCAGAGAAGGAGTGAGCACCGTGGAATCAACCACGGAAGAAAACGTTTGAATGGGCGGAAGCCGCTCCAGGTTTCCATTATGCTTCAGTTGCTCGATCTTTTTCTGTGTCAACCGTGTTAACTGGTACAGTTGATGTCCGGCGATTTTTGGAAAAGAATTGTACTTGAAAGGGTCATACTCCGGTTCGATGGACTCCCACGCGAGTTTTTGAAAGTATGGGATAAAGCTCAGCACGCGGTGCCAGCCAGAAAATGCAGCAAACCGGGTAATACCAATGGCCGGCGAGAAAAGAAAGAGTTTCTGTGGCTTTATCCTTGATTCGTCATTAACACTGTTCAGTGCGTAATACGTGGCAATCAACCCTCCGTTGGAATACCCGCCGAGGAAAAAGGGTGTATTCGGACCTATCACAGCACGAACATGCCGTGCCGCCAAATCGGTAACCGCAACCCAGTCCTTCCACGTGACACCCTTCAACATTCCCGGAATTGTCCCATGTCCCGGCAACCGTGGAACGAGGACATAATACCCCTGCCGGTAAAAAATATGCGCCAGGGCTTTCATGGAATAGGGACTGTCTGATAGTCCATGCAAAAGGAGAACGCCACCTTTGGGATGCTCAGGATGGAGTTCAACCGTTCTATTCCAGTTCTTTTCCTGACGGTCGGGATAACAAACTGACTCAGTGTAGTATCTGTTGAAATTGTGCTGATCTTCTTTGCTAATCCGCTGGTCAACAGACACCTTTAAATTCTCAAAGAGCCGGTCTTCCTGTTTGAGGTAGTCCTCGAATGTGAAACCTGGTTTCATGTCACCAGCTTTGAATTCGGGAGACAGACGGACCGTGTGCCAGATTTTCAAGTCTGGCATTCGCCGGGCGTCAAAACCACGAACCAGGATGATCGTGGCAATAACTGCCACGAAACATCCCGTAACCATTATTATCCATGAAAAAATCCGCTTAACGAACTTCATTGCATTCATGCTTATCCTCCCAAATTACTAGATTGCCTGGATTCCCTTGACACCCCGGTGGTTATTGAAATGGCTTTGAATTAACGTACCACTTTAGATTTTTGAAAAGTGTTGCACATATTTTCGAGCATCATGGGTGGCACGGACAAACGGAGTTTGTCCGTGCCACCCAATATAAACTGCAATATGTTTTCAACAAGCTAAATTGTTACAGTTTTTTGAAAAATTCCAATAATGGCCAATGTTTGCCGCGCAGTGTAGGGGCGAAGCATTTGCTAAAATTGGCATACATGCAT